>JAAYDO010000093.1 GCA_012729225.1 Bacteroidales bacterium
AGTGGCACCTCATCCAGAACTCCATTCTTGCGAGCGTCATTCACAATGGTCAGCATATTCACCATCAGTAGCACCTGCCAGCATATACGTTCCGGGTATCTAATATATGAATATATTGCATCAACGGGCTTTGCATAGAAAGTCCCTAAAATGAGGGACTTCCTTTGCAGACATCAGACTTAATTTGCAGGGCGTACTAATATCAGTAATTTGAGATAAATTTGGTTGCCATCATCTGCATGGATTGCAAAACAATTGGGTGAAGTTCTCTTTAGCCAGGACGGATTGAACCGGGGGCGCAAAGTATTTACCAACTGAGTTGGGATTTCTGGACCATGGAGCCTGCTCCAAGTAATTTGAGATCGAATTTAAGAAAGAAAGCGGAGTTTACTATTGAGCTTATTACTACTCTAATATTAGATGGGATCTCTGTATTAGTTATCTTAGGTATACTATATATATTAACTAGAGTAATTATTTGCATGGGTATGGCCGAAGGAAATATAATAAGATTAATATTAGAATATTCACATGTTGCTACGTTAATAATATTCCTGTTTTTCACGATTATACACATATCAAGTTTTTTAAAAGACCGGGTAAACGGCAAATGAGTAACTTTAATTAACTAGTAATTAGCTTGTTATTAGTGGGGTGAGAGAAATGCCAGCTTGTAATTCGTGCAGAATTCGTGGGCGAACATGTAGGGCAGCAAGATTACTGGAGAAGCTATTGGCATTAACTCTCTATGGACTGGTTCTTGCATTGATTACAGGTTCGGCGATTTATGTAAGCCTGGCGGCGTGGGGATCTGGTGTTATAGCCTTGCTTGTTGCAATAGGCCTCCTAACTATAGAATTGGTTCTGTTTAAATTCAATCGCGGGGTATATGCGCCTGGGCTTAACATAACGGTTCTATTATTCCATCCGTTGCTGAGATGGTTTATGCGAACCACATCATATAAGCCAGAAAAACCAGAGACAGAGAGGCAAGTTATTAGAAATGCCATGTTGTCTCGGTGCGTTGCTGCTTGATTAATATTCAATCTTGGCGTGGATGTAAGAACTCTGGATCAATCCCGTTCTCGTACATCTCATGAATCACTACAGTCAGGTTGTATGCAATGATCTTAGCCAACAGCTCGTTTACCTGAGCAACAGGATTCTTGGACTTCAGTGTCTCACCGAACTTCCTCTTTGTGGCCGCATTGGTAGCCTCGATGTTGCTCCTCTTATGATAGTGGTCCATAAAATTATCACAGTTGAGCTGGAAGTAATGGAACATCTTCTTCCAAAGAGCTGATCCGCCTGCCCTTCCAGTCGCGCTTTTCTTGAATGGGATGTATGCCTTACCGCCTGCGTTTGCTGCTAATTGCAAATTGAGGCGCGAGGAGTAAGCCAAGTCAGCAGATACCTCGTTGATCTTGAAGCCTTCCGCCGTCTTCTTAACCAGATGCCCAAACTGAGGTGAATCGCCTCCATTGCTATCTGTGATTGCCACAGCCGCGACGATGTTAGTTTTGACCCCAGCGCAAAGGTGAGCTTTTACCCATTGATGTTCTTTCTTTTGCCCATGTTTAACGCCATTATAGGCGTTGAATGTGGTTGTACGAAATCCAGTAGAATCTACAGCAAAATCAACCTCGATTCCCGCAACTGGCAAGGCGGATAGAGTGACAAGTTCATGTAGGATTGGCGTTATCTCGGGGTTCCTAAAGAGGATTGATGGTTGGTTGAAGTTGGGGGCATGCTCG
>JAAYDO010000088.1 GCA_012729225.1 Bacteroidales bacterium
CATTTCAGCACAAAACAGAGAAACGGGAAAAAAGTGACCGCAAGTTTTTTTCTCTTGGTGATGATAACAGAAATTGTCCGTAACTTTGCACTCAGAAAATCAGAGAAGCGCACCTCACCACGCTCGACGTTCGCTATTTTCTTCGGCGAGATCGCTTTGCTAAGCTGTCATCGTCAATCAAAAAAATACAGACAAACATGACAATGAATTTAGGCGCATCGCCTCATGGAGGCTATCGAAGGGCTTTCGGACTCTTATCGAAGGGCGGCGGGAGGTAAGGAGAGAAAGGGGAGGGAAGATAAAGAGATATAGGGCATGAGGTTTGAGATATGGGTCAGCCATCCAGAGGGCAACTCTCAACTCTGTGCTCTGAACTGAACAAAAAATACGAAAACAAAAACTGAAACAACACAAACTTATTGTTTAACCAAAGAAATTTGAATGGACTATACCCCAGTTCGGGATAAAGATCCTTTTTGAATGCTCTGAGGATGGAAGTCGTCTTATACGAAGCAAAAGAAGAACGGACATCGGTGGATGTCGAAATAGAAAGCGAACACTCATCAGAGGTCTCTTTTTGGTCTTTTTGTTACACAGATATGTGTTTTTTATCCTTTCTTTCAAAAAATGATGTTTTTACTGTAACATATTCGTACATTTGTTGTAATAATAGCAAAAATCAGCCAGATGGAGATACGAGAATTCACAGAATCAGCGCAACGCTTTCGGCAGTACTTTGTCGAGAAAGCCCGCTCTTATCTCCATTCGGATGAGGAGGCAGAGGATGCTGTGCAGGAGATGCTCATCAAGTTGTGGGCAGTGAGAGAGAAGATTGATCCGCCAGAGAAGTTTAAGGCGTATGGCAGTGTGGCGGTGAAGCATGTGTGCATGAACCTGATCAAGGCACAGAGAAAGACGAGCCTTGTCTCCATCGACAACCAGCCTGTACGCTCGCTCTCCACACCTCAGTCGCAGATGGAGGATAGGGAGACCAGAGAATGGTTGGAAGGTGTCATAGAGAGGATGCCGTTCAAATATCGAGAACTGTTGAGAATGCGTAATGTGGAGAAGCTCAGTTATGAGGAGATAGCCCAACTGATGGGCACTACAGAGGGTGCGGTGAGAACCACCATCTGCCGAGCGCGCACGATGATGATGGAAAAAATCAAACAACGAAACAAACAACAAGCGATATGAATCAGCAAGAACTAAAAATAAAGAATTTGCTCGAACGCTTCATGAGGGCTGAGACCTCTGAAGAGGAGGAAGAGATGCTGGCTCGCTACTTCCGCAGCACCCAGAATGTGCCTGAGGAGCGGGAGGCTTATCGCGAGATGTTTGATGCTTTTGATGACGACACATTGGCATTTAGTGACGATGAACTGAATGAGGTGATTGCTGAAGCAGAAGAGCAGACAGAGCGAGGTCTTCTGATGAAGAAGATATGGATGTATTCATCTATTGCAGGCATTGTAGCCGCAGTCGCGCTGGTCTTCTTGCTGATGCGACCCACAGTGACAGAGGAAGACAATCCTATTTGGGCGGAAATGCCACAGCAAAGCATGCGTGAGACAGACAACTCTCACATCGCAAAACGTGATGCCACAACACCAGTGACCGCTCAGACTGAGGTGAAGGAAGACAAGGCTCCTCTGCATAAGCAGGTGGCAGAAGAGAAGCCATCGCCATCAACAGAGAAGAAGACTCTCCCAACAACTGGCGAGGAAGGGGAGACGGTAGAAGTAATCGCCATCACGGATGCCTCTCAGTTGGCCAGCAATATCGACATGCCAGCGTGCGATGCAGAGTGCCTGTTGGAGGAACTGAAGATGGCGAGCATGCAGATGATGGGTGACACGTATTATGAAAGAAAACTCTAAAACAACGATTCAGACATGAAAAGATTTGCAATGATTACAACTTTGATGGCAGTCACCTTGTGCTGTTTTGCACAGAGTCCTATCGACCAGTTGGTGAATCGCATCAAGGACCGATTTTCAGAATATGTGAATGAGTGCTCGCGCAACAGTGTGGGTCTGCACTTCGTAAACTTCTACATTGACCGCAAGGACGTGAAGGAATCATTGGTGGACAGCATCCGTGAGATGGTGGATGGTGAGTCGCTGAAGGCTGACGAGGCCATGAGATGGAGCGGTCGAAAGCCGATCGATTCATTGGCATACGTCATCAACTTTCCTGATTACAAGTTCAGATACTCTGAGTCAGAAAGATGTCTATCGATGGAATTCAGCCAGATTAAGCTGAAGATGTTTGAATCAGAAAAACCCTCAACGGATTTTGCCACATTGCAGACAGTACTGAAGAAGTTGATGGACAAGAACAAGGACAAGCAGAAGGTGCGCTATGTCTTTAACAGCGCAGAGTCGGAGGGTGCGATCTACACCATTGCTGATGCAGACAAGGCACTGAAGGAGGTGGAAGAGGTGTTGCAGCAGTATATCGCCAAAGGCCCTTGTGCCTACGATCTTGACATCGACATCAGGGGCAAGCATGCGCCAAAAGGTGTGGACAAGAAAGAAGCTGGTGATGATGTGACCATCTACTTCCAGCGTTTCCAACCTGAGGAACGAATGGTGAGAATGCGCATGGACGGCAACACACTCTATCTGCTGGACGTGACAAAGAAATCAGGCAGGGAGGCTGTAGCACCAGCCAACTGGTATCAGAAGAATTAATCAACCTAAATATTCATCTACAAAACTATTGAACAATGAAAAGGAAAAGTATTTTACTATCAGTGCTCTTGATGAGCGTCGTGTCTGTTTTTGCACAGAAAGCACCTAAAGCCGATTCGCCTTTCATCGGTATTTGGCAGTATTGTGGTGCAAGAATCAACTTAGAAGCCAGCACTCAGGAGGTGACTTACGCTAGTGTTTTCAAGATTTTGCAACCAGACGGAAAACTCTACAACATGCAGTTTGGACCTAAAGGACAGGCTTTTTTCTTTGTGGAAGGCACATGGGAACAGACCTCAGACAATACCTATACAGAGCATGTGAAGACGCATCTGGGCACAGGCATTCCGAACACCAAGTGTTACATGACTTGGAAGTTCTCTGAGGATGGCAAGAAAGCGATAGCAACCTATAAGAGTACTGATGGTGGTTCTTCTACAGAGATCTACTGTAAGGTAGAAGCCGTAAGACCAGGAACGAATCAAGATAACATTAAGATTAGTAAATAATAACTGCCCAAACAAATTGGACAAAAAAGAGAGAGGCAAGTCGTGACGACCAGCCTCTCTGCTTATATATAAAGATGTGTGACTGCTTTGCCCACAGTTCAGAATGCCCTTAGACAAGAATGCAGAATAAGGCATGAAATATCGGGAGCTCCTGCTTTTACTTCCACAAAGTGATATAATATTCCCTGTTCAGGACAAGAATGCAGAATTAGTTAATTTATATTTTTAAAGAGAAGTTTGTTGTCTTTTCAAGAAAAAAAGATTACATTTGCAGTCTAATGCAAAGTATCCACAGGCTGAACAAGCCGGCTTCGGGAAACTTTGCGATAGTAAGAATCTTTAAATAACACATCAATCTGTATGCACTTATGAAAACGTTTCCCTCTCCCCACAAAGCAGGAATGATTCTTGCTACCGCCATCTGCATGATGATGGCAGGTTGTAACACACCACAAAACAACATCATGAAGAATGAACTCACAACAGTAGGCAATCCCTATATGCCTCTTTGGGAACACATTCCCGATGGAGAGCCTTATGTGTTTGACGACCCAGACAACCCTGGCAAAAAGCGTGTGTATGTGTATGGTTCGCACGATATGCTGCTCACCAACTACTGTGGAAGAGACTTGGTGGTGTGGTCTGCTCCTGTGGAGGACCTGAACACATGGCGATATGATGGTGTCATTTTTGAAGTGAAAAAGAATGCTGATGGCGAGAGTCTGAATCGCGACGGGCTGGGAGACGTGCTCTATGCGCCTGATGTGGCACTGGTGACAGGAAAGAATGGCGAGAAGACTTACTATCTCTACCCTAACGACCAAGTGGAGGACAGAAATGGGCTGGTGGCTAAAAGCAACCGACCAGACGGTCCCTTCGAGGTATGCAACTGGAGCAAGACTGATCCTAACAAGTGCGATGGCGTGTTGAAGTTTGACCCTGCCATGTTTGTGGACGATGATGGACGAGTGTATGGCTACTGGGGATTTGAGCGTTCGAATGCAGCAGAGTTTGACCCCAACACCATGGCCACCGTAAAGGAAGGCACCAAAGTGGTGCATGACCTCGTGTCCGGTCGCTATCAGGAAGGCAAGTTCAAGTTCTTTGAGGCATCCAGTCTCCGCAAGATTAAAGACAAATATGTATTTATCTACAGCCGTTTCACAGAGGAGGGCGAATTTGGTCTGCCTTCGTCCAACTACACTTTGGCTTATGCTTATAGCGATGCGCCACTCGGTCCTTACACCTATGGAGGAACTATTATTGATGCACGCGCACGCGAGACGGATGAGGAAGGCAACGTGATTGCCTCTGCCACTATAGATGGCAACACCCACGGCAGTATCTGCGAAATCAACGGGCAATGGTATGTGTTCTATCACCGCCAGACAGGCACTAACGAATACGCACGCCAGGCAATGGTTGCTCCCATCACAGTGGAGGTGGAAGAAGGTGCTGGAGGCAAGGTCTATATTTCCGAGGGTGAATACAACTCCAACGGCTTCTCGCTGGATGGGCTGAACCCCTTCGAGCGTCACTCGGCAGGCATCGCCTGCTGGTACACAGGACCTAAGCCTGCCATACACGAATGGCCCAACAATACTTTCTTTGGCTCGTATGTGGCTACGGGCTATGGCACAGACAGCAAGTTTGACGAGCCATACGACCTGAAGAACAACACGAATCAGGTGGTGAACAACACTGACGGTTCTATCGTAGGCTATAAATACTTCAACTTCGACAAGGGAGAGATGAAAGACAAGGTGACGCTGAGCCTCAACCTCATCCCCGAAGGTATTGAAGGGCAGATTGAAATCATGGTGGACCGTCCATGGGAATCACAAGGAGGAAAATCTCTGGGCACTATTGCGCTGAAGGGTGGAGCAGAGAAGAAAGCCGTGGAGATGACTTGCGAAATGACAGATGTGGCGGCACTGAAGGGCACACATGCCATCTTCTTCAAGTTCACATCAGAGACGAAAGAGAAGTCGCTCTGCACACTGAACGATTTTGTTTTCAAATAAAAACATATATACATTATTAAATAATAGATCAAGAATGAGAGAATTTTCCTTCACGGGTTTTCTCATTCTTGATTTCTTAAACACAAACCAATAAAAGATGAGTGGATTGAGAATCACCCTACTGATGCTGACAATGGCTGCAGCAGGTACGTGCATGGCACAGAAAGATGATGCCTTGGGCTCTTGGACTTCGGTCACTGTGAAAAAGAATGTGAGCAAACCTATGTCGGTCGCACTGCGAGCAGAATACAGGACGAGAGACAACATGAGGGAGACTGACACCTTTTTCTTCCGCCTGACTGGAGCCTACAAATTCAGTCCTTATTTCTCCATGGCAACGTCCTACGACTTCTACACATCACATCAGACGAATGGGGTGAAGAGTGGCATTACTCTTCCAGTCTACGACCGCTATGCCCACAGAGGAATGCTTGACCTGACGGGGATGTTTCAGTCTGGTCATGTGAACTTCTCGCTGAGAGAACGCTACGTGTATGCAGCATTCATGAGGAGAACAGTGCATGGCAAGGATGAATGGGGGCAAGAGGCAACGTTTGTCAATCCTGCACAAAACACCAACACATTCAGAAGTTTGCTGACCATCACCTACAAGCCTACAAACAGCAAGTTCTCTCCATACATTGCAGGAGAGTGGTTTCACTCCTTCAAGAACTTTGAGGAACTGGACCGCATGAAGGAGACACAGGTGCATGCTTTCTTAGGCACTAACTACAAGTTGAACCAGCAAAACAGCTTTAAGTTCTACTATGTGTATCAATACAAGACTCCCACTGGAAAGGCTATCCACACGCTGGGTCTGGATTACACCATCAACCTGTAAGCACATTGGTTTGTCCATCCACACAACCAATGCAAGTTAGATGAAAGGAGTCGCATCCTGTTCTTTTAGTCCAAGGGAAGGATGAGAAAATGCAGAAATGCACAAGGTGAAAAAAGTAGAGACTTCCTTGCCATTCAACACATCAAAAGACTGAAGCGTGCTTCATGCCCCAACGAACAATGGTTCGATGGTCACTGAACAATGCTTCAACGGCAAACGAACAATGGTTCATTGGCACTTGAACAATTGTTCGTTTGCCAATGAACCATACATGCGTTTTTATACTTATAAGTATAGAACTCTTGATTACGCATAAATCCTTATATATAAAGAAGATATAAGGATTTATGCGTTCTATTTTCCTATCTTGAGAAGAAGAGCGACCAATGCCTGCTGACGCTCTGCCCAAGTCTTGTAATCAGAAGCCTTGAGAGTGTAGGTCTTGGCATCAGAACTGTTGCTTACACTCTTTTCATGGAATGTGGAATTGATTGTGCATGGACGGATCTTACCCTCGGACAAGAGTTGATCAACCACTGCATCCGCTCCTCCCACCTTAAACCAACTTTCTATCGTATCGTCTTCTCCAGGCTGTAGCACAATCATCACTGGTGCTCCCTGAGAGGCATTTCTTGTTTTGGGGATATAAGTTGCCACACCCGCATTCAAATCATAGGATACTTTTCCATGAGGAATATCTCCCATAGCAGAGAATGCGTATGGATCGGCAGGATTGTGGAGAACACTGTATTTGAATCCCTTGTCTGGAGAGAGGTACATGTTGGTGGGGTCTGCCGCAGGAGTACCGTCCACAAGGAAGCGATACTTGAATGGGGCAGGAGACTTGACAACCACCTTCACGCTCCACACACCATCAGCATCCTTCTCCATCTTGCGCTCTCCCACACCTTCTGCATCAAGTTTCACCTCCTGCGCATTGGCAGCACTGATACGGAAGATGATGCCATCCTCTGCAAACTCTGGAGACACAACCTGACGAGGGAAGAGACGAGCCATGACCTGTGGAGTGAAGGCCTGTTCATCACCTGTAGGGGCAAGGGTGGGCTTGCTATTCTTCATCGCCTCTTCAGAAGCCTCTGGATTGAAGAGCAGGCGAAGGGTTTTGTCGAGGAAGTATTTGGCATTCATCCAAGTGTGTCCAAACTTATCGTTCGTGTATTCCTTCACAGAACGGATGCCCTTCTTGTCGAGATGTTCCATATAGTCACGAGCCGTTCCATAGAGGAAGTCGTCCGTGCCTACACCCAGCCAGAAGAGGTGAATCTTGCTGTTGGTATCAGCTGCATTGTCATATACCCCAGGCAGGTCTGTAGATGTGAAGGAACTGTAAGAACAAAGGTAAGAGAACTTGTCGAGATGGGTCAGACCCGCAGAAAGCCCTTGATTGCCACCGCGAGAGAAACCGCCTATGGCACGATGGTCTCGGTCATTGATGGTGCGGTAGTTTGCCTCCACGTATGGCATGAGATCCTTGATGAGGTCATCGCCAAATACATTCCCCATACCCATCATGCCTCCTTGTGGGGCTTTGGTAAGCAGTTTGGTAGGATTGCCATAAGGAAGCACAACAATCATCTCTTTGGCTTTTCCTTCTGCCAAAAGGTTGTCGAGGATGTAGTTCACACGTCCCACCTTATAATACACCTCCTCTGTATCAGTCGTGCCACTGATGAGGTAGAACACAGGATACTTCTTTCCGGCACTTCCCTCTTGGTCGTATGTAGGTGGTGTATAAACGATAGCATTGTTGGTTGCCCCTAAACTCTTGGAGTAGTAACGGATATACTCTACCTTTCCATGTGGCACGTCCTTGATGTCATGAGCCAAAGCACCCTTCGGGTCAGGAATCTCCAAAAGGCTATTCTTGAAACCCTCATTAGGGAAATACTGTGGGGCGAGAGGGTCCATCACACTCACTCCATCCACCACAAAGCAGTAGGGATACATGTCGGGGGCTGCTGGTCCCAGTGTGGCAGTCCACATGCCCTGAGCGTCCTTCTTCATAGGATTGCGACCTGCAAACTGCACATCTACCTGCACATCCTTTGCCCTTGGATTCTCATAATAGAAAGTGACCGTTCCATCAGCATTGCACTTGGTGGATTGTTTCAAACTCTGGGCAAAACTTGTGACAGCACACAGGAGGGCTGTCATCATTCCAGCGCATCTGAGCAGCCTCGATGCACCTTCCATCATTTTTCCTTGATTCATGTTGTGATTAGGTTATTAGAAACTAATATAAATTGTATTCGTTGTTTTCAGATAAAAGAAAAGAATCCTTCCCTCTGAGAGCAAATGCCTCGGAGAGAAGAATTCTTATGATGTGCTGATTTATTTCACCTCAAAGTCCAGACGCTGAAGATCCTTGTCGAGAGATGAACTGCCGTAGAGAATCTGGTAACGGCCTGCACGAGTGGAGAGTTCGTCGATAGAAGCATCATAGTACTCAAACGCCTCACCATCGAGCGTGATCTCAGCCTTGCCGGATTGACCTGCCGCAAGATTGAGTTTCTGGAAACCCTTGAGCGACTTGATAGGTGCTTCCGGATAGTCGAGTGCCTTGATATAGACCTCCACAATCTCCGCACCATCACGCTTGCCTGTGTTGGTCACAGGCACAGTGAGGGTCACCTTATCATTGCTGCCAGCCTTCATGGAAGACTTGGAGAGCTTGCCCTGGCCATACTGGAAGGTTGTATAAGAAAGACCATATCCGAAAGCATACTGAGGCTCACCGCGGAAGTAGCGGTAGGTGCGGTTCTCCATGCTGTAGTCGAGGAAGTCTGGCAAATCATTATTAGAGCGATAGAAAGTGATTGGCAGTTTACCGCTTGGATTGTAATCGCCAAAGATCACTTCAGCCAAAGCCTTCGCACCACCCTGACCTGGATACCATGCCTGGAGAAGTGCATCATACTGACCCTCAATGCTACCAAATGCGATGGCAGAACCTGAACAGTTCACAAACACCACAGGCTTGCCGGTAGTGTGCATTGCCTTGACGAGACGTTGCTGCACCTCTGGAAGTTCGATGTCGGCCTTATCACCACCTTCGCCTTCCATGCGAGCAGAGATACCGCCAATAATGATGATGGCATCAGCCTCCTTCACTTCGTCTGCCATAGCAGAGAAGTCTATGAGGTTGCGCTCGCAGAAATCACCACGGAACATGGCGAAGTTGCCATCGCCACGCTTGTATTCCACAACGATGTCATAAGTCTTGTCCTTCTCTACAAGGAAAGACTTGTAGTTAGCCGCACCACGTCCAAAACCAAAACCACGTCGGTTGCCTGCAGACTTGGATTCTTCCACCACTTCTCCATTCACCTTGAGCACATATCCATTATCTGTACTGAGCGTGTATTTGAGTTCGCCTGAGAAATCAGGGGTGAACTTGCCACTCATGCGGAGAGAGAGGTTGTCATTATTGATGCCTTCTGCAAAGCCCCAAGCACCGAAGGTGGAGAAGTTGAGCTCCTTGTAGTAACCCGTCACATCAGGCTTACCACTAAGTTCCTTATTATTATAGAACTCCACAAGAACGCCCTTGCCGTCATTCATGTCCTGAAGATGGGGTACGGTAGTGTAGCCATCTGTGAGCTCACAAGCCTTCTTATAGATGATGTTAGTGCCAGGCACAGCATTCCTGATTCCCGAAAGAAGAGAATGGGTATGCTCTTGGGTTGGAGTTCCGCCATAGTTACCATTCAGCAGATCTGTGTCGTCGGCATTAGGGCCTAACACAGCAATGGTCTTGAGGTTCTTAGAGAGAGGAAGCACGCCCTTGTTTTCGAGCAATACCATAGACTCGCGGGCAGATTGGGTGGCAAGATCATTGTTGGCTTCACTACTGATTACTTCTGGTTTTAGATGAGCCCAAGGAATCATGTCGGCAGGATCAAACATGCCAAGTTCAAAACGTCCGTATAGTGTCTTGCGAAGGTGGAAGTCAAGCGTGCTCTCCTGAATGAGGTTTTTCTCCAAAGCCTCAGTCAGTACCATGAACACCTTGCCACACTCCAGGTCTGTACCATTCAGGACAGCATCCACTGAAGCCTCCAGTGGACCAGCGTGAGTCTCGTGCTGACCTCTATTGTAGAAGTTGTTGATAGCATCGCAGTCGGTAAGCACAATGGCATCATAACCCCATTTGCGACGAAGAATATCCACGAGCAGACGGTCGCTGGTGCAACAAGGCACATCCTCATATCGGTTGTAGGCACACATCACCTCACGCACATTTCCCTTCTTGACCAAAGCCTTGAAAGCAGGGAGATAGGTTTCCCAAAGGTCACGCATAGAGACAGAAGCATTGTAGGTGTGGCGAAGAGGCTCAGGACCACTGTGAACAGCATAGTGCTTAGCGCAAGCATGTGTCTTGAAATACTTATCATCATTGCCCTGCATGCCCAAGACTGTCTGCACACCAAGCACTGCATTCAGATAAGGGTCTTCACCACAAGTCTCCTGTCCTCTACCCCAACGAGGGTCGCGGAAGATATTGACATTGGGACACCAGAAGGTCAGTTCTGGATTGCCAGGATAGTAGGTAGCACCCATCTTGACATTAAACACATCGCGGCTGGAACGGTTCCAGTTGGCACGAGCCTCATCAGAAACGGCAGAGAACACATCATACACTTGCTTGGCATTAAATGCTGCTGCCATGCCGATAGGTTGAGGGAACACGGTGTAGCCACCCTGACGAACGCCATGACATGCCTCACTCCACCAGTTGTAGGAAGGAATGCCAAGACGGTCGATAGAGATAGACTTGTTCATCATCAAACCCACCTTTTCCTCTGGAGTGAGGAGAGAAATGAGGTTCTCCGTGCGCTCTGCATAAGAGAGCGAAGGATCCTGATAGGGATACTTATCCACAGCAGGGCCGTCTGCCACCTCTGCCCTTATGGAAAGAGCACCCAGTGTGTTGCCTGCCATATCCAGCAGTTCCACACTACGAAAACTCTTGCCTAATGACTTGGACGGGGTGAACACGACCAGCACTTCTGCTAATTCGCCTGGTGCAACCGCATCTGTTGGATACTGCGCCTGAATACACTCGCAACTCGGATTGACCTTGGCGATGGCAACAGGAGCCTTAGACTTGTTCTTGAACGTGAAGGTGTGACAGATGGCGCCCGCTTTGGCATTCACATTGCCAAAATTCCATTCGTAAGAATCGAAAGAGATGGGGCTCTTCTTTTGTGCATAGAGAGGCATCGCAAGAAGCATCGCACAAAAACTGATAACAAATAGTTTCTTCATCTTAATGAAATAAATGATAATAATAAGGTGTTTGGTTGTATATTTTGTTAGTAGATTGACACATGAAAGGAATCTCTCCTTTGTGTGCACGTACAAATTTATGACTTATTAAAGAAACAACCAAGGGTTTTGTCTATTTTTATGAGAGGAAGGATGTTTTTTGTTCAAACAGAAGGAAAATATGTCATTGCGCTCTCGCTTTTATCACCACACATAACAATTCAAGTCTTTTTATTCCCTCATTCAACATTTTTATGTACTTTTGCAAAGCAAAACAAAAAGGAGAATCATGAGAATATGTTATGTTGTAGCTATGGTGGCTGAAGCAAAACCATTTATAGAGCGTTATGGACTGAAGGAAGTAGAGGCGTTCTTTGCTCCTCTTCCCTGCAGGCTGTATGAGGGCGAGGTGAATGGCTCTATCCTGGATGTGGTGCTGAACGGACAACAGAACGGTAGTGATCTGGTGGGATGTGAGGCTGCCTCAGTAGCCACCTTGAGTGCCATTCAGAAACTAAGTCCTGATTTAATCATCAATTCTGGCACTTGCGGTGCTTTCAAGGGAAATGGAGCAAGCATTGCAGAAGTATATATCGGCAATGGCGTGATGTTTCATGACCGAAGAGTGCCTGGCGATGATACATGGGGCACACAGAGCCTGGGCAACTATGCTGTGTGGGAAGGAAGCGAGGAGATGGCGAAGTCATTGGGCTATAAGACAGGGAAGGTCACCACAGGTTCGTCGCTCGACATGCAACCCTGCGACTTGGAAGTCATCCAGAAGCATGGTGGACAGTTGAAAGATATGGAAGGGGCAGCTGTAGGCTTTGTATGCTCATTGCTCCACGTGCCTATCCTCTACGTGAAGTCTGTCACAGACCTTTGCGACAGTGGGGCTGAGACCTTTGAGGAGTTTTCCAAGAATCTGCATCAGGCATGCGAGACCTTGAGAGAAGCAAACGAGAGGGTCATCAATTACCTCACCACTTTCTAAAGAACTTCTCATCTGCTCAAATTCCTCATCACTCATGCGTGCCCAGAAAGTGAAGCGCAACTCCTTCATTTTCTCTATAAAGTAAGTATAATAAACTATACGACTCTTTGGTATATTCAAACCATACTAAACTCTTTGGTATATTCCAATTCGTTCATTCTTTTGTATCTCAGCTATATGTCATTTTGCACAAGTGAGCATAGCAGTCCAAATGTGTTACTTATATCACTCGAATCAGTTTCATCATACAAGTGGTCGCCAGAGGTAAATCTGACGACCACTATCTTTTCATGATGAGAAGTTACCCATACTGAGGTATCCACGTACTGCCCATAAGGCAAAACTGATGATAGCGAGCCAAAAGCACCATGTGGCGAATCTGTAATGTTTCACTCTTTCTATGAAATAGATGATGAAGCCAGCAATGGGCACCAGAAAGGAGATGATGCACAACACGACTTGCATGCCCGTGAACTTCTCGCTGTCTTGTTCTTTATTTGTATTCATATTAGGTTTTATTGATTGGATTAAGTAATTGCATACAAATATACTATTTTCTTCTATATCATATATCAAATCCTTATACAAATCCTTATAAATCTACTGAAAAAGAATTCTCTACAGGCTAAGATTCTCTCCCCATGCTTCTGCGAGCCTTCGAGATGCCTTCGAGATGCCTTCGAGACAGTTCTTAGATAATTCCAGCACCTTTTTTCTTTGGTGACACGATATTTTCTTTTGTGGCATGAAAGAATTGTGGACGAGTGGGAGACTGATGCTGATGCACGCACTTCATGCCAGAGATGTCCTTTTTGAGAATTCAGGGAAACGTGAATTCTTTGAATTAATCACTATGCCCTATCCATAAGTGAGGATGCTGACACACAGCGAGAGACATCTGGTTCTATCTAACACCGAATGGGCGAACACATAAGAAAGGGGATTGCAAACACAATCCCCTTATCATTTTTCTCTGCTCAATCACGAGCACTTCCATACCACTCTGGTCAATCCTTATTGCTATTCTCCTCTTCAAGAGAAAAGAAAGAACTGCCATCAAAACAGTGTGTGCAGACCTGACACTTCTCCAATCCTATAGCCTCCACTATCGTCTCTAACTTAGAGAACTTAAGACTGTCGAGGTTCAGGCGACGAGCAATCTCAGACACCATTGCCTGATATTCAGGAGAATCCGTTGTGGCATAAGCCTTAATGCGCTCGGCAGGCACTTCCACACCCTGTGCTGTCTGTGCATCTGCCAACATCGTTGCTGTGTGAGAATGAGTCTCCAGGTCTTTAATCACACGACGTGTGATGAGTTCCAACTCTGACTTGCTGGCAGAGAAGTTCACGAAAGGACATGCATAAATCAGTGGAGGACAAGCAATGCGCATGTGCACCTCCTTTGCACCCAGTTCCTTCAGCACCTTGGCATTTTCGCGCAACTGTGTACCTCTCACGATAGAGTCATCGCAGAAGAGGCAACGCTTGCCTTCCAACATGTCTTTGTTTGGAATCAACTTCATCTTAGCCACAAGGTTGCGCACCTCTTGGTTGGGTGGCATGAAGGAACGTGGCCATGTAGGAGTGTACTTGCTGATGCCTCTCTGGTAAGGCACTTGATGACCTGCACTATATCCTACAGCCATGCCAATACCTGAATCAGGAATACCATCCACACAGTCCACCTCTTCCGTATCCTCCTCACCCATCTTGCGTCCTGTCTCAAAACGCACATCTTCCACATTCTTGCCTTCATAGCTGGAGGTTGGGAAACCATAGTAGATCCACAAGAAAGAGCATATCTGCATCTTCTTGTTGGGCTTGCGCAACTGCTCCATGCCGTCAGCACGCAGGCGGACAATCTCACCTGGTCCTACATAGTAAGAGGTGTCATAACCCAAATTAGGGAATGCAGTATCCTCACTGGTAGCAGCCATTGCGCCATCCTTCTTTCCGATCACAATAGGAGTGCGCCCCCAAGCATCGCGAGCGGCAATAATACCATCTTCTGTGAGCAGCAACATAGAGCATGAGCCCTTCACCGACTTGTACACATTCTCTATACCATCCACATAGTCCTTACCCTTCAAGATGAGCAAGCCCACCAGTTCTGTAGGGTTTATCTTGCCAGAAGAGAACTCAGACAGGTGCATGTTTTCTTGCAAAAGCCTGTCGGCAATCTCCTCCATATTGTTGATCTTAGCCACTGTGACAATGGCGAAACGTCCCAAGTGACTATTGAAGAGCATGGGTTGTGCATCTGTATCACTAATGACACCAATCCCCGACTCTCCATCAAACTTTGGCAGTTCTGCCTCAAAACGAGTCCTGAAATATGTACTTTCCAGATTATGAATTGCGCGATAGAATCCTTTCTCTTTGCTGTATGTAGCCATACCTCCACGACATGTGCCAAGGTGCGACTGATAGTCAGTTCCATAAAAAAGTTCTGCTCCACATTTCTCCATAGAAATGGTCCCGAAAAAACCTCCCATAAGTATTGTGTTTTGTAAAATCGCTGCAAAGGTAAGAATTTTGAGGGGATTTTCCGTTTCCACAAATATGTTTTATTGTATTTTTCAATAAAAAAAGACCTCTTCATCAATTATTTCCACTTTCATCATTCCTATTTCATCATTCTTTATTATCTTTGTGGCATCATAAAACGAATAAGCCATGAGAAAAAGAGCCGATTATATCCAAAGCATAGAGATCCAAGCGCTATGGAAGGGTGGCAGGCATATCATTTGGAATCTGCGTCCCGACGTGAACATCCTGAGCGGCATCAACGGTGTGGGTAAAAGCACCATCATCAACTATATGGTCAAGAAACTTGACACGATAGACCGAGATGAGATTGTGCCCAAAGACGCCCCACAAGGGGTAGCCATCAAACTCATGCCAGAAGACGCTACCTACATCAAGTTTGATGTGATACGCTCGTTCGACCGTCCGCTCCTCCACAGCGACCTTCTCGAAAAACTCTCCGACTCACGTGTCAAGACAGAGCTGGACTGGCAGATATACCGTCTTCAGAAACGCTTTCTCGACTATCAGGTGAACCTCGGCAACACCATCATCGAACTGCTCACCACTGGCAACCCCGAAGATCAGTTGAGGGCAGCCAAGGCTGGTGCACCCAAGAAAGAGTTTCAAGACGCCATCGACGACCTCTTTGCAGACACCAACAAGAAGATAGACCGCAAGAGCAATGAGATACAGTTCATCCAGACAATGGGCAAGCGCACAGAGATCATCACCCCCTATCAACTCTCCAGTGGCGAGAAGCAGATGCTTGCCATCCTCCTCACTGTTTTGGTGGAGAACCGAGAACCCTTTGCTCTCCTGATGGACGAACCTGAAATCTCCCTGCACATCGACTGGCAACAGAGACTCATCCACCTTATCCGCAAGATCAATCCCAATGCACAAATCATTCTCTCCACCCACTCTCCTGCCCTCATCATGGATGGTTGGATGAGCAACGTGACAGAGATGAACGAAATCATCAATTGAGTTGCCATCAAGACTGAAGCACCACTTCCATTGAAGTATCAGTCGGGCGTATATGAAGACACATTAGCAACGCAACCCTTACCCCGTGAAACACCTCACTTCCAATATCAGCTCAGCCTACTTCGAGGCTGCCAACCGCCTTCGTGCAAAGACAAGGAAAAAGAGAATAGTCGTGTATGTAGAATCCTACGACGACATCTTCTTCTGGCGCAATGTGCTCAGCGAGTTTGAGGACGAGCGCACAAGCTTTGAGGTGATGTTGCCCTCGCGCACCAACCTCAACAGAGGAAAGAAGACCGCCCTTATGAACACATTGGGCGAGTCTCTGGGCGAATACATGATTGCCTGCGTGGATGCAGACCTCGACTACCTATTGCAGGGCAGCAGCCCCTCCTCAGAGAAGATGCTCACCAATCCCTATGCCATCCACACCTACGCCTACGCCATAGAGAACTTCCAGTGCTATGCACCCTCGCTTCATGATGTATGCGTGATGGCCACCCTCAACGACCGCAAGATATTCGATTTTGAAGAATACCTCACAGAATACTCCATCATCATCTATGAACTCTTCGTGTGGTTCATCTGGATGCACCGCAATGGACGCTTCAGCGAGTTTCCACTCAACAACTTCAACAATATCACAGAGGTGGACCAACTCAACATCTACAAGCCATTTGACGCACTTGACCGACTTCGCCATCGTGTGAACCGCAAGATAGCCTGGCTACAAGAGAACGTGAGGGAGGCTAAAGGAAGAATCAACCCTCTCAAGCAAGAACTGGAATACCTTGGTCTCTTTCCCGAAAACACATATCTCTTCATTCAGGGGCATCACCTCTTCGAGAACGTGGTAGATGCCGCCCTCACCCCTGTGTGCACCATTCTGCGTCGTCAGCGAGAGAAAGAAATCAAGATGCTTGCAAATGGCAACAACCAGCAGATGAACAACGAACTTGCCTCCTATTCCCATAGTCAATTTCAGCCAGAACAGATGCTACGCCGCAACACTGCCTTCAAGGATTGTGAACTCTACGAGAGAGTTCGCAAGCATGTGAGCAGAGTGTTGGCAAGTTCACGCAGATAAGGTCTTTCCCATCCGATTTTTCAGTCCACTTTCACCCAAAGGGGGAGAGAAAGCATGAAATAATTCATTACATATTTATCAAAAATTCACTTGCTGTGGAAGAATGGAATAGTTTTTGGGGCAGACTTTGCCGAAAGGCGTCTCACCCAAGAAAGCGAAAGGCTCTTTAATGGAGCGCAAGAAACCTATTATATTATTCATTTACAATAATTTATGGATAAATAGAAAAAGCCATGCTTATAAGAGTAAAAACGCACGCATGGTTCATGGGTCATCTAACCATTGTTCAAGTGCCAACGAATAATGGTTTGTTGGTCATTGAAGCATTGTTCGTTGGAGCATGAAGAATGCTTCGATTATTTGGCATGTTTTATTGAAGGAAGATTCTGCTATTTCACCCTCACATACAACCTTCTTTTATTCGCCCCTCACATAATAGAAGAGTCAAGGTCCGAGCGTTTCATCAAACTCCCGTCAGATGATTGAACACATGGATTTCACAGCATGGGTGCTCATCAGAAGCAAACCAAGGCTGTCAATCCTTTCTTCTTTGCCTCGTGTTCCTTCTTCTCAACCACACAAAAAACCCCGAAAGTCTGGGACAACTTTCGGGGTTCTATTTTCAAAAAGAGGATGCTGTTCCTCTTCTCTTTAACGCTATTACTTCACTTTGATAGTAAGAGAGTTTGCTGACAATGGAGCAACAGAGAGGGTCATCTTCTTGCTGACCTTCATCTCCTTGCTGACTGGAGCAACAGGCTGAACATCAAAGTTGTTCTCCACATCCTCATTCTCTGCGCTTACTGTGCTCAACACGCCCTTTGCCGCAATATTGAACTTGCTCAGGTCGATTGTCACTTCCTTTGCCTCAGTAGCACCATTGATGAACTTCACGTAGAGTTCACCCTTTGCAGTGTTGAGCACACAAGAAGTGCCCTGATACTTGTCACCACCCTCAAACTTAGCCACATCGCCATAGTAGTAGTCACCTGCAGTCTGACCAAACATCTGCTGTACGTAGTAGCTGCAAGTTGGATACACCTTTGTGTTATCAAAATAGATGAGGTCTGGATTCCAGCTCAAATGACCCTTCTTTGCAAAGAGAGGAGCATAGCTTGTCATGGTCACAACATCGGCATTACGCTCAATGCCCAAGAGATAGAGTCCCTCATAGAGAGCGTCCACAATCTTCTTGTCCTTAGCAGCATACTCGCCCAAGTAAACCTTTGTCTTGCGGTCACGTGGGTAGTTATCGTAGTTGTTCTGATTGTTCAAGAAGTACTCACGTGGCTCGTAGTAGTGCTCATCAAGGATAGCCACCTCATTCTCCTCAGCAATTCTCCAACCATTCTCATAGTCAGGATTGCCCTTGTGAGAACCAGGACCTGCAGTACCCACAATCACGATTTCAGGGTGCTTAGCACGAATCTTATCATAAATATACTTGAAACGCTCTTCAAACTCCTTTGTGATCTTCTCTTCATTGCCAAGACCTAAATACTTCAAGTTGAATGGTGCTGGGTGACCTTGCTCAGCGCGCTTCTTTCCCCAAGTGGTTGTAACATCACCGTTTGCCCACTCAATTAGGTCAAGAGCATCTTGAGCCCACTCTTCCATCTCTTCCATAGGGCATGCGTCCTGAGCCTGAGTCCTCATGCTCCAGCCACCGTTAGTGCCCTGACAGTTCACACCTACAGGCAAGATGGGCATAGCCTCCATGCCGAGGTCTTCACAGAACTGGAAATACTCATAGTAGCCTAATCCCATTGACTGGTGATAACCCCAAGTGTTCTTCAAGCCACGACGTTGTTCCTTAGGGCCTATAGTAGTCTTCCAGCGGTATGTGTTCCAGAAGCCGTCACCACCTCCGTGAACTACACATCCACCAGGGAAACGCATGAACTTAGGCTGCAATCCCTCCAGAGCCTCGGCCAAATCCTTGCGCAAGCCATGACCCTTATAAGTGTCCTGTGGCATCAAAGAAACCATATCCACATCCATCACACCCACTGTCAGGCAGAGAAGTTGCAGATTAGCCCTCTCGTAGTCTGCATTAGCAGTCAATTGAGTTGTATATTTCTTCCATTCCTTGCTGTCAGCCTTGATGGTGCTCTCTGCCAACACTGCGTTCTTGTCGCCCACCAACACAACGCGGACTTCCTTTTCCACATCATCTTGATTGCGGAGGAACACCGAGAATTCATACCGAGCATCCTTCTTCACCACAATACCGTCGAAACCGTCATTGCGAATACCAAAGCCTGTCCAACCGTCATAATCATAATAGCGACCTACACGTTCTGTGTTCAATCGCATATATGTGGGATTGTTCTTATGGATAGGATTAGCCATCTGAATGGTCAGCTCACCCAAAGAGTGACCAGGGCGCACCACTCTCCAAGCAGTACCAGGTCCCCATCCATCACGTTCGTTAGGGCTGTACTCAAAAGATCCGTTCTCGATCAACTCTGCATACAGACCGCCATCGGCAGAGTAGCTAATATCTTCAAAGAAGATACCCAACAGTTCGTTACTAATTTTCTTTCCTCCTGCTGGAGCCTTCACCTTCTGAGCCGAAGTGGCAAGCGGAGCTCCCAAGAATGCTGCAAGCGCCAATGCCTGCATCGTGTTACGTAATGACATAAGTTATTATTTTTTATATAGTTAAAAGATTTTGCTTGCAAAGATACGATTAAGTGAGCGATTCTCCAAATATATTTGAGAAAAAACGAATGTAAAAAGATTCAACGAAGTGGGCTGGAACACAAAAGACATGCCACACAAAATGAAAAGTTTTCAGTTTGTTTTTTGATTTTATTGGAGACAATGGTAGGATTATTTAAACACAATATAGAATATAAAGCCATTTTTTCATCTTTTACACTCAACAAGTCATTTATTTGTACTATCTTTGCGTATCAATTCCTTTTTTGATTTCAATATAACTCAACATACAATGAAAGATTTCGTAGAAGAACTCACATGGCGTGGCATGATTCACCAGATGATGCCAGGCACTGACGAACTCCTGAGAAAGGAGCAAGTCTCAGCATATCTCGGTATTGACCCTACTGCCGACTCCCTGCACATCGGTCACCTCTGTGGCGTGATGATGCTTCGTCACTTCCAGCGTTGTGGCCACAAACCACTGGCACTCATTGGCGGTGCGACAGGCATGATTGGTGACCCTTCAGGCAAGAGCACCGAACGCAACTTGCTTGACGAAGAGACGCTCCGCCACAATGTGGCTTGCATCAAGCAGCAACTCTCCAAGTTCCTCGACTTTGAGAGCGACGCCCCCAACCGTGCAGAACTCGTGAACAACTACGACTGGATGAAAGACTTCAAGTTTCTTGACTTTGTGAGAGACATTGGCAAGCA
>JAAYDO010000130.1 GCA_012729225.1 Bacteroidales bacterium
TAGAACAATTGCAGGCAATTCTTCTACTGAAAGGAAATGCGGAGGATAACCTTGTGCAAACCGAGCGCAGAACCAAGCTTGCTTGAGTTATGCCGAGGTGCAGCCAAGGTTGCTGAAAGAAATTAGGTCGAGTAAATTAAAAGTGAAAATAATTTTGCCATGAGGGTCGTGTAAAAAAAACTCTCACGAAGGGTAAGAGGATAAAAGATTTTTTGTAAAAGGACAGCCTCAGACCTCAACGGTCTTCTGCTAAAGAATCAAAGCTGTCCAGTTAGGCAGCCTGCCGCATGGCGTTGACTACGTCTTAGTCTGTCACGACTCGGCAGAAATTGAGCAAGCTCATCTTTGCCCTCGCTGCTCCATCCTTTTAATCTTTACTTTTTAGATTTCAGCAGGAAAGATAAAAGTGTTCTTTTAAATATCAGCCGTATGGCCTTTTACACTCTTAACCTTTGTGAGAGACAGAAAAAACTATCCGAATGGAAAATAATAATTTACTGGATAGAATTTACTTGTGATTTACTCCGCATTTACTTTCCGAGAAAAAGTCGCTTGAGACCAGTTTGATTTATAGAAGAATTGCGGGCAATTCTTCTACTGAAAGGAAATGCGGAGGAAATTAATTCGAGTAAATTAAAAGGAAAAAAGAAATAGCGAAGAGCGTTATCGACCACTCTTCGATTTTCACTTTAGCAGAGCACTCCCGAGCGTGCCCTTAGTCGAACAGGTTGCCCATGCCCGTGTTGTCACGAGAAGTGCTCCAGGGATTGCGCCCCAGATGGCGATAGGCGATTTCTGTCACTTCGCGCCCTCGTGGCGTGCGCTTGATGAAGCCCTCCTTGATGAGGAATGGCTCGTACACTTCCTCTATTGTGCCCGTATCCTCGCCAATGGCAGTAGCAATAGTGCCAAGCCCCACAGGACCTCCCTTGAACTTGTCGATGATGGTGGTGAGAATCTTGTTGTCGATCTCGTCCAGTCCATAGCGGTCGATATTCAGTGCCTCGAGGGCTGTGTGAGCAATGTCGAGGTTGATGGTGCCGTTGCCTCTCACCTGAGCAAAGTCACGCACACGGCGGAGGAGGGCGTTGGCAATACGAGGAGTGCCACGTGAACGACCAGCAATCTCACCTGCCGCGTCAAAGTCGCAGGGCACGCCCAGCAGATGGGCCGAACGGAGGATGATCTTGGTGAGCACATCGGCATCGTAGTATTCCAGATGGAGATTGATGCCGAAACGAGCGCGCAGGGGGGCTGTGAGAAGTCCGCTGCGGGTTGTTGCTCCCACCAGGGTGAAGGGGTTCAGGTCTATCTGGATGGAGCGCGCTGAGGGGCCTTTATCTATCATGATGTCAATGCGGTAGTCCTCCATTGCGCTGTAGAGGTATTCTTCCACCACAGGGGAGAGGCGGTGGATTTCGTCAATGAAGAGCACATCATTCTCCTCAAGCGAGGTGAGGAGACCAGCAAGGTCTCCAGGCTTGTCGAGCACAGGTCCTGAAGTGACCTTGAAGCCCACTCCCAACTCGTTGGCAATAATGTTGGAGAGCGTGGTCTTGCCCAGTCCTGGAGGTCCGTGCAGAAGGGTGTGGTCAAGCGGTTCGCCTCTGAAGCGAGCTGCTTCCACAAACACACAGAGGTTCTCCACCACCTTGTTTTGTCCGCTGAAGTCATCAAAACGGAGCGGACGGAGGGCATTCTCAAAATCCTTGTCCTTCGTGTTCCGCTGTTCTCTGATATCAAAATCTTCTGCCATGTATCTATTTTGTATTCCGTCGGCAGACAGGGCTCTTAGCAAGAGAGGGGTCTATCTGCCATCATGTTCGTTTCTACTGCTGGGTGAGGCGGTCTGCCTTCTCAAGCACATACAGTCTGTCGTTGGGGCGCACGCGCTCATTGACTCTGATGCTGATGTGCTGACCTCGGGTGGCAATGTCCACAGGCTGGAGATCAAAGCGAATCTCGTCGCAAGTCTGGATGAGCGCACCTGTGGTAGGACCTGTGACAAGTATCTTGTCGCCCACATGGAGGTCCACATTCTCAATGAGGAACTCCGCCACGCCTATCTTGGAGAAGTACTTCATGCACTTGCCCACATAGACTTTCTTCTCAGTGGCCTTGCTGCCATACACCTCACACCATTCACCCATTTTCTGTCCCTGATAGTAGCCATCCCAGAAACCTCGATTGAACACAATGGCAAGCTGTTCGTCCCACCGGTCTTTCTTCTCGTCGGTGAAAGTGCCCTCCAACACAGCGTTGATAGCCTCGTCGTATGCCTTCACCACTGTGTGCACATATTCAGGTCCGCGTGCCCTGCCTTCAATCTTCAACACACGCACGCCCGCATTCATCATGATGTCGAGGAAGCGGACAGTCTTCAAATCTTTGGGCGACATGATGTATTTGTTCTCAACGGCCAACTCAGTGCCTGTCTCCAGATCTTTCACCTCATAGCCTCGGCGGCAGATCTGCACGCATTCGCCTCTGTTTGCGCTCCTGTTGGCGTTTTGGAGGGAAAGGTAGCACTTGCCACTGATGGCCATGCAAAGAGCCCCATGACAGAACATCTCTATGCGGATGAGGTCGCCCTTAGGGCCACGCACATCCTGGGCAATGATTTGCTCATAGATGTCGCGCACCTGCCACATGTTGAGTTCGCGCGCCAGCACTGCCACATCGGCAAACTGTGCATAGAATTTCACCGCCTCTATGTTGGAGATGTTAAGTTGTGTGCTCAAATGCACTTCCTGCCCCACCTGCCGGCAATAGGTCATCACTGCCACATCGCAAGCAATCACAGCAGAGATGTTGGCATCCTTGGCGGCATCAATCACCTCGTGCATAGACTCGATGTCCTCGCCGTAGATAATGGTATTGACCGTAAGGTAGGACTTCACGCCATGTTCATGGCAGATGGCGGCAATCTCCTTGAGATCGTCGATGGTGAAGGGGTTGGCACTGTGGCTGCGCATGTTGAGTTTGCCAATGCCAAAATAGATGGAGTTGGCTCCAGCATTGAGTGCTGCAGCCAAACTCTCGCGACTGCCCACAGGGGCCATTATTTCGAAGTCACTGCGTTTCATTGTTGCAAAGTTAAGAAAAAAAAATGAGATAGAGAGGCAGGAGTTCTATTTAACGGTGAATTTTCTGCATTTCAGCAACATATCACCTGCTCCACTCACATTCGCTCCAAACAAATACACCTCACCTCCGTCTTTGACACCCAGTCGCTTGCGAAGTGTGTCGGCTGTCATCACGAAGTTGCGCACGGCAATGTTGGCTTGTGGTATCTGCGTCTTGAGGCGTTTGATCTGCTTGGAGGAGAATGGTAGCACTTCTTCAATCTCGAAAATGCGGCCAGGAAAATCTGCCGCAGCCTTGTTTGAGGTCATGAGATGGGTGGAGGAAGCCAACTGCCGCACGCCAAAGCTGTCGCAGAGGGAAGCAAAGCCCCGAGCCTTCATGAGGGTGACATCTGGCTCGTAGAGATAGAGGCCCACCTGACCGCCTGCGATGCTGGGGGCTGGCTTTGAGACTTCTGCAAGAGGGAAGGCATGGGTGATTTTTCCCGAAGAGAGGAAATCCACACATCTGACCATGATTGGCATGGGGGTGTTTCTCACGGGGTCTTCCTCACAGGAAGAACCTGCCGTTCCTCCTGCACTCATCTTCACCAGAATCTCCTTGCACTCATTCTTGACACCTACCACATGAATCTCCTGCACTCCCTTGAGGCGGCGCGCCACATCTGTAATATCCACCATTGGGGAAAGCTTGACAAGCACAGTCTGGGCATGGCTGAGAAGTTCGTCTTGCCACTCCACCACATTGGGCTCGCAATCCTCCACACTGTACACTCGGCTACCATCCGTGGCACGGCGGGCTGGGTCTATATAGATGACGTCCACTTGAGGGAGAGGAAGGGTGAGTCCATCTCCACAGCGCACCTCTGGCACAGGATGTGCATCATCTTGCAGGACTTGGAAGTTGTATTGGGCCACCTCACAGAGTTGAGCATTGCGTTCTGTGTAGATTGCCTTCTGCATCCCCTCCGAGAGATACCAAAAGTCCACTCCCATACCTCCTGTGAGGTCGCAGAGGCTCTCACCCTGAATGATCTCACGCTTATAGCGTGCTGTCTGCTCAGAACTGCACTGCTCGGCAGGCACACGTCCACCCATCACAAGGTCGGGATTGTCATACCAAGCGGGGAGTTTGTCCTTCAGGCGTCGACGCGCCTCAATCTGATTGACAGCAAAGGGCATGTCAATCAACTCAAAACGACGAGCAGCCAGAAGAAGAGAGGCTGTATCGTCGTTGAGATGTTGTTGTATGAAATCGCAAAGTTGGGGTGTCCAATTCATACTTTCAGTGATATGATTGACCTTTCCTCCGATAGGAAAGGGGCAGAACCACAAGAGGTGTAGAGTGAGAAAAGCAACTCAAGAGCAGAGCCATAGGGCTTTTTACATACGCTCTGGCATTTCAATGCCGAGCAGGCCCATGCCAAGGCTCACCACCTTTGCCACAGCCTTTGCCAATGAGAGACGGAAGGCCTTGAGGTCTGCGTCCTGTTCGCCAAGAATTGTGAAGTCGTGGTAGAACTGGTTGAACTCTTTTGTGAGTTCGTAGCAGTAGTTGCAGATGCCTGAAGGGCTGTAGTCTGTGCCTGCCTGGCGCACGGCCGCTCCAAACTGGTTGATTTTCTGGATGAGTTCTGTCTCTTTAGTTGAGATGCTGATGGAAGTGGGCAGTGTGTCAGGAATATCAACGCCCTGCTCCTTGGCCTTGCGGAGGATGCTGGCAATACGTGCGTAAGTGTATTGGATAAACGGACCTGTGTTGCCGTTGAAGTCTATAGACTCTTCTGGATTGAAGAGCATATTCTTGCGTGCATCTACCTTGAGAATGAAGTATTTGAGAGCACCAAGACCGACCTTTCGAGCCACCTCTCGTGCCTCATATTCAGGCATTTCAGTTTGCTTGACACGCTCCTTGCTTGCTTCGAGAGCATCGGCAATCATTGTCTCCATCAGATCGTCGGCATCAACCACTGTTCCCTCACGGCTCTTCATCTTACCGTTGGGGAGTTCCACCATTCCGTAGGAGAAGTGAACAAGATCCTTGCCCCACTTGAAGCCCAGTTTGTCGAGAAGAATACTCAACACCTGAAAGTGGTAGTTCTGCTCATTGCCCACCACGTAGATCATCTTATCAATCGGGAAATCTTGGAAACGGAGCTTGGCTGTACCAATATCCTGAGTCATATATACAGATGTGCCATCCTTTCGGAGAAGAAGTTTCTCGTCAAGACCGTCACCCGTCAAATCAGCCCATACAGATCCATCCTCACGGCGGTAGAAGAGCCCTTTCTCCAGACCTTCAATCACCTTTTCCTTTCCTTCGAGATAGGTCTCTGACTCGTAATAAATCTTGTCGAAACTGACGCCCATCATTTTGTAGGTCTCATCAAATCCTGCATACACCCACTCGTTCATCTTTTTCCAAAGACCACGCACTTCCGGGTCATTCTTTTCCCACTTCACGAGCATGTTGTGAGCCTCCTTGATGAGGGGGGCTTCCTGCTTCGCCTTCTCCTTAGCCTCCTCTTCTCCCATGCCTTCTGACACATATTGCTTGGCAAGTTCGTCACACTCCTGACGGTAGTGCTTATCGAAAGCCACATAGTAGTCGCCAATGAGGTGGTCACCCTTCTTGCCAGAAGACTGAGGCGTCTCGCCATTGCCCCACTTGAGCCAAGCCAACATCGACTTGCAGATGTGGATGCCTCGGTCATTGACTATATTGGTCTTCACCACCTTGTTGCCATTAGCCTCCACAATACGAGCGAGGGCGGCACCCAAGAGGTTGTTGCGCACATGACCGAGGTGGAGAGGCTTGTTGGTGTTGGGCGAGGAATATTCTATCATGACCAGAGGACTCTTTACAGTGACAGGCTGGAAGCCAAATCTCTCCTCTGCATGAATCTGATTGAGGAGTGTAATCCAAGAAGCGTCGTTGATCACGAGGTTGAGAAAGCCCTTCACTACATTGAATTTAGCCACCACATCTCCCACATGTTCTGTGAGATACTGCCCCAACTCTGTGCCCACCTGCTCGGGACTCTTGCGGGCAGCCTTTACAAATGGGAATACAACCACTGTCAAATGCCCCTCAAATTCGGCCTTGGTTTTTTGCAACTGCACCTGTTGCTCAGTCACTTCCGCGCCGTACAATGCTTTCACAGCTTCTTGTACAGCACCTATTAATATTTCTTCAATCGTCATAGTCTCTTTATAATTTTGTGCAAAGATACGGTTATTTTGACTCTTAACCAAAGAAATACAAAATAAGGACTGCTTTTCTCACGAAAAACAGTCCTCAACCAATAAAAATCAATTTACCAATATATAGTAGAAAGAGAGAATAATTTCAAAAGAGCGAAATCAAATCAAGTTCTCTGATGTTTGTTTAAGCATTTTTCTCACTTCATTCAATTTTATCTGCGACCTCCGCGCGCTGCGGGAGCACTAACAGCACTGCTTCTGGAAACTGCGCTTGCACTGCCGCGAGCGGTGTTGCCACGAGCGGTGGAAGATGCGTTGCTGTAGGCAGAAGAACTTGCAGAAGAGCGAGTTGTGCCGTTGTAACGAGAAGAACTACCTACGTTGCTGCCACTGCGCACACCAGCATTGCCACGAGTGCGGTTGTCGTTGTAGTTGTAGTTACGGTTGCTGTTGTGACTGTTGTTGCGGTTGTTGTTATAGTTACGATTATTATTGTAACTGCGATTCTCGTAACCACATCCGTTGTTATAGTTGCGGTTCTCATAACCACGATTATCATATCTGCGGTTGTCATGACCACGGTTCACCTGATGAACCACCCGAGGAGCCATACGGTTGAAGAAGTGTCCGCCTGTGTATGTAACCATCACGCGAGGAGTGCTGTAGTAATAGCGATTAACTCCATAGCGGTCGTAGTCGTAAACACTGAAGCGCCAGCGACGATCCACAAAAGTGATGGGACGATAGAAGTAGTTGTAGTTGATCACACGATTCCAGATACTCACGCCGAGGAGGCGACGGAGCGCGATGTCGCGAGCTTCTACCACACTCATGTAGTCATCATAATAGTAACCCATTGCCACATCATCCAGATAATCATTCACGCCCCATATATAGTCGTAGTTGATACGATACATTTCATCGATCAAGTATGGATCAGCAATGCCAAGCGTGTAGGCCATGCGGTCTGTCAAGAACCTTGCATTGCTACGCATAGCTGCGATGCTCATGCTCTGGGCGTTGGCTGTTATTGCTCCGACGAAGAGAATAACTGCTGCGAGGATAGTTCTTAAAGCCTTCATAGTTGTATGGTTTTTAATTGTTAATACTATGTTTCCTTTGTTTACACCGCAAAGTTACGACAAAAAGAAACCCCTTGCAAATGGCTTTTTCCTATTTGCAAGGGGTTTTTCCCTACTCTGCGAAGGGAAGTTCGAGTTGAACTGTCCCCAAAAGATTGAATGACATTCTGTGATAAGGCGTAACTCCATATTTCTCAATACCTTGCCTATGTTCCTTCGTTGGGTATCCCGCATTGTGATTCCAACCATAAAAAGGATGCTCCTCATGCAGTTTCTTCATGTAATCATCCCTATAGGTCTTGGCAAGAATAGATGCTGCCGCTATAGAAAGATACTTGCCGTCGCCCTTCACAATTGTGGCATGAGGCACTTCGGGATAGGGAATGAACTTGTTGCCATCAATGATGAGGTGTTCTGGTCGCACCTTCAAGCCATCTATCGCCCGATGCATAGCCGTGATGCTGGCACGAAGGATGTTGAGTTTGTCTATCTCCTGAGCAGTCACAATGCCTAATGACCACGCCACAGCATCTCTCTCTATCTCGTCTCTCAGGAGATAACGCTGTTTGGCACTCAACTGCTTGGAGTCATTCAGAAGGTCATTATGATAGTCGGGCGGAAGAATCACCGCGGCCGCATAGACACTACCGGCCAAACAGCCTCTGCCTGCCTCGTCACAGCCTGCCTCTATCACTCCTTCTTTATAATATGGTAATAACATACGATGTTTTGTTTCTACAACAATGACCGAAGTCCATCAGGATGACCAACAATAGTCACTACTACTTAGGCTGCTTGCCAATATAAGCCAAGATGCCACCATCCACATAAAGCACATGACCATTCACAGCATCTGAAGCATGAGAAGCCAAGAACACGGCTGGACCACCCAGTTCCTCTGGATTGAGCCAGCGACCTGCTGGTGTCTTTGCACAGATGAATGCGTCAAATGGATGGCGTGAGCCATCTGCCTGAGGCTCACGAAGAGGTGCGGTCTGAGGTGTGGCTATATAGCCAGGACCAATGGCATTGCACTGGATATTGTATTCTCCATATTCAGAGCAGATATTGCGGGTGAGCATCTTCAAGCCGCCCTTGGCTGCTGCATAGGCAGACACCGTCTCACGACCCAGTTCGCTCATCATTGAACAGATATTGATGATTTTTCCCTCACGGCGTTCCATCATCTCTGGCAACACAGCACTTGCACAAATGAAAGGGCCTACAAGGTCTATATCAACAACCTGCTGGAACTCTGCACGTGTCATCTCGTGCATAGGAACACGCTTGATGATGCCCGCATTGTTCACCAGAATATCAATCTGCCCCACTTCCTCATGAATCTTCTTAACCAATTCCTTGACAGCATGCTCGTCTGTCACATCACACACATACCCCTTCACATTGGAGATACCTGCCTCCCTGTAACTTTCCATTGCCTTCTGGAGAGAAGCCTCGCTGGTGTTGTTAAACACAATCATCTTTGCACCTGCCTGCACAAAAGCCTTGGCTATGTTGAAGCCTATGCCATAAGACGCACCTGTAATCCAGGCGGTCTTGCCTTCAAGAGAGAATTGAGATAAATCTTTCATCATGTCATCGTTTTTGTTTATTAGTATAGTATATTGTTAATTAGTTTCAGTTTCTTATTCTTTGGTTCGTTTCTCATCATGAATGCACTGCCTCTATCTTCAGGCGAGCATCATCCAGCAAAGCAAAGAGTTCCTCCTGTGTCTCTGCACGGAGTATCTTCACACGAGTCTGTCTGAAGTCGGGAATGCTCTTGAAGAGAGGACAGTTGGCCAAATGGCGACGTACATGGATGATGCCTCCCAACTCTGTGCGCTTGCGCTCCTTGAGGGCATTGTCCTCACGAAGAGAATAGGCCACACTGGTGCGTATGTGACGCTTGAGCACATCCATCTTCCAGTCGAGCGTCATAGACTCGTCGTGCCTGCCTGTGTCGAGGTATGCACGCACATCCTTGAAGAGCCAAGGCTGACCAAAGGTGGCACGTCCAATCATTACAGCGTCCACTCCATAGTTCTGAAAGGCATCTGCAGCCTGCTCTGCCGTACAAATATCTCCATTGCCTATCACAGGTATGTGCATGCGAGGATTTGCTTTGACCTGACCAATGAGTGTCCAGTCGGCGTCTCCCTGATACATCTGACTGCGAGTGCGACCATGAATGGTCAATGCCTCTATGCCACAATCCTGCAATCGTTCAGCCAATTCGAGGAGGAAAGGCTTACCGCTTTCCACAGCCCCCCACTCGGCTGGTATCGCATAGAGAGAAGGAGTGTCCCAGCCAAGACGCGTCTTCACTGTGACTGGAATCTTGACTGCCTTCACCACCTCACGTGTGATGTCGAGCATGAGTTGAGGCGTGCGCAACATACCCGCACCTGCACCCTTTCCCGCCACCTTCTTCACAGGGCAACCGAAGTTGATGTCAAGAATGTCGGGGTGAGCCTCATTCTCCACAATCTTTGCCGCCTCCACCATACTGTCCACATCTCTTCCATATATCTGAATTGCTACAGGACGCTCCTGGTCATCCACTCGGATTTTCTCCAGCGAACGACCAACACTACGGATGAGGGCATCAGCACTCACAAACTCAGAATACACCATGCTGGCACCAAACTCCTTGCAGAGCAACCGAAATGCCTGGTCGGTCACATCTTCCATTGGTGCTAACACCACAGGCTTCTTGCCAAGATCAATGTCACGTATCTTCATCTACAAAAATCATCCAGATGGCATCATCTGCCACCTTTTTATTCGGGCGTTCTGTCTTCTGGGAAAGAAAGCAGGCAGCCCATGATTGCAAAACAATAAGTAAGGAGTTAGAAGCCTGGCCAAGTGTGGCAGATTCCTAACTCCTCATTTATCAAATTGATATAATCAGGATGTCACAATTATTCAGCCTCAGAGAACTGATCCTTGCCGACTCCACATAGTGGGCACTCGAAATCTTCTGGAAGATCCTCAAATGCAACGCCTGGCTCAATGCCAGCCTCTGGCACGCCTACAGTTGGATCATACTCCCAACCGCAAACATCGCAAACATATTTCTTCATTTGATATAGAAATTATGGTTTGTTTGAAATAACTGTTGATTACTTGAAATATCTGTTGTACAAGCCCTGGAATCCTGCACCATGACGTGCCTCGTCCTTAGCCATCTCATGCACAGTGTCGTGGATTGCGTCGAGGTCAAGTTTCTTGGCCATCTTAGCTATATCTAACTTGCCAGCACAAGCACCTTCCTCAGCCTCCATACGAGCCTTCAAGTTGGTCTTTGTGTCCCAAACGACCTCGCCAAGGAGTTCTGCGATACGAGCAGCATGGTCTGCCTCCTCATAAGCATAGCGACGGAAAGCCTCAGAAACCTCTGGATAACCCTCACGATCAGCCTGACGAGCCATTGCAATATACATACCAACCTCTGAGCACTCACCTGCGAAGTGATCCTTCAATCCCTGAAGAATAAATGCACCTTCCTCTGTCTCTGGAATTGCCTTAGCAACACCAAGTTCGTGCTCACAAGCGAAAGAGAGACCACCTGTATCCTCCTTCAGTTTGAACTTAGATCCTGGAACTTTACACTGAGGACACTGCTCTGGAGGGGTATCTCCCTCATGTACATACCCACATACTGGGCACACCCATTTTTTTGCCATAATTGTTAGAGTTTAATAGTTAATGTTACGTTTACTATTCACTTCATCTTTTCACCTACCTGTTATCTCGGTTAAAGGTTATCCGATGGCTTGCAAAGATATATAAAAGCATTTTACACTCCAAACTTTTTATATATTTTTTTACCATTTTCCCTTAAAAAAACGGTTTTAGACCAAATCCCGCACCTTTCATCATCCTCTATGTATTGTTTTCTCATCAAAACACCCTTTATTTTTCTTTTGCAAGCCTTCGATATGCCTTCGATATGTCTTCGGGATGCTTCCGAGATTGGAGGTTTTCAGACCACTCTTGGCTCTGAAACCATATATCTATTTATAAAACAAGAGATTAGAGTCATTTATCCCTCAATACTTATAAGGGCAAAAACGCACGCATGGTTCGTTGGTCATCGCACAATTGTGCGTTGGCACTTGAAGCATTGTGCGTTTGTCATTGAAGCATTGTGCGTTGGAACATGAAGAATGCTTCTATCTTTTGATGTGCCAGATGGCAAGGGAATCCCTACTGTTTCATCCTCCCGCCCTTCTGTTTTCACTTCCTCTCAACATGGGTCAGAAGAACTCGCCTTAGGATGTCAGACAACTTATCTATTAGGATAAACAACCTCGTTGCTTCTTTCGCCCAAACCACCATAGAAATTGGCACAACGCACAGAGTAGCACGCTCCTTCGGCTGTTCCCCTTGGCACCGTGTAGCTGGGCTGAGTGGTAAATGCCACCACATCGCGGTTCTTGCACACGGCATAGAGGCAAGCCTCTGGCACATCTTCCCAATAGATTTCGCCACGGTTCTTGATGCGGACCACAGGTGGAACGATCTGGGCGGCCTTGCGCTCGGGACGCCAGCCTGGAAAGACATTGCTGATGTCATATTTTTCTGCCTCAGCAGGAGTGAGGATAGCACTATAACGCATGGTGGCAGTGTTCTGATAGGCATCCTTGAACTGGGTGCGGCGCAGGCGGGTTGGAACTAACTGAAACTCGCTATCAAGGCTTTCATATTCTGAGAAGAGGCGAGGAAGCGTGCCATTCATGTCTGCCCAGCCCAACGAGTCGGGCTGCAACTCCATCATAGTGCCTAAGAAGACGGCACGAGGAGCATTCTTCCAAGGACGTCCTAACATATATCTGCCCTGCTGTTCTTTTGCACCAGAGATGGTGCAACTGTTGAACACATAGCCATAGGGACGGTTGGCCTCTGTGGCTGGTGCGCAAATCACATTGCCCTTGCCACCCTGATTGCGCAACTCAAGACTACAGCGATTGAAATAGATGGTGCCGCCTCCGCAGATAAAGTCCACTGCCCCCTTGATGGTGCAATCCTCCAGATAGGTCGTGCCACCATCATTGGTGTAGTAGGTAGCCTGATTGCTCATCAGGGAAAGATTCTTGAAGATATTGCCTCGGCAGTTTTTCTCATTGAGTGCCACCGCCTTGACATGAAAGGCATTCATGTCATCACGGTAGTTGGACCACAACTCCATGTCCTGGATATAGGTGCTGTCTGCTCCTTTCAGAAACAGGGTGGAAGTGCAGTCGATGCCTCCATACATGGGCATAGACTCCACCTGCGTGTTCTTCATGCCCTCGCCACAGATGCTGGTGTTGGGTGCTGTGAGGATGGTCATCGGGCTTGGGATGGTCAGTTCACGCCCTTTGTCTGTGATCGTGATGGGATTTCCCTCACCCTTGACACGATACATGCTTGACTTGATGAATATACGGAAACGTTGCTTTTTGTCCGCACGGCTGTTGGCTGCACGAATGGCTGAGATGAAGTTGCCATTGTCGGGCACAACAAAGTCATACTTATAGCGAATGCGCCCAAGGCTGTCGGGCACTTGTGCGACAGAGGGAAGAGCAAACAGAGTGATAAGAGACCATGCAATGAGAAACCTATTGATGAGTTTTCGCATAAAACAATCTTGTGTCGTGAAGAGGCATTCTTGAAAGATGCCATGTGTATGTGATAATTAGAGAATCGTGTACAAAGTTAAGAATAAAAAACGACATCTGAGGAAAAAAACAAGAAAAAGGGATGCTCACATCTGAACATCCCTTCTATTCTATATCAAAAGCCTCATTTACTTCAGTTTCTCAAGCAAAGCGTTCTTCTCTATAGTCCAACCCTCGCGCTTGGCTACGCCACAGTCTTCACCCTTGAACATCTTAGATGCTTCTGCGTCTGCTTTCAACTGCCAATTGAGCCATGCAAGCGCCACAACAGAGAACTCACCGCCATGAGGCTGTCCATAAGTTCCGCCATGACCTACTGGGAAGTTGGTGACACAAGCGGGCACGTGGTCAATACGGCTATAATCGTCCATACCATTGCCATAGGCGATGTCGGTCTCACCACCTAAGATATAGATGATGGAGGAGTGAATCTCCTTGAGTTTAGACTTGGAAGGCATGGGCATTCCTCCCACTGCCTGATTGGCATTCTGCTGGTTGAAAAGACCGCTGTTGCAGATCATGAGTGTCTTGATGCGCTTGTCGGCACAGTTGAAGAGTGTCTGCAAACCACCGCATGACATACCTGCCACTGCAATGTTCTTCACATCAATCTTGCCATAATAGCGAGAGTTCTTGTCGGCATTCTGAGCTTCCACCCAGTCCATTGCCTCTATCTGCTGTTCGGTAGTGGACATGGGGCCACGGTATGGCTGTCCATCTTCCTTTGGCATGAAACCTGTAGCCACTACAATATAGCCATGAGAGGCGATTTCATTGAGGAACTTGTAGTGTTCGAATGGAGAGTTGTTGCAAGCGCCATTACCCCACACCAACACAGGGAGAGGGTTCTTGCTGCTGAACTTGGAGAGGTCCTGAGGAGCAAAGATAGTGTGAGCCTCGATGGAGGGCTCTTCAAACATGACCGCCTTATAAGCGCCTGTTCCACCTTCTTCTACCACTCGCCCACCTGTTGGAATCTCGTCGGCTGGAGTGAAACTCATGGTTGCAGCACCAAGTGCCACTAATGCTGTTGCAGCAAATGCTGAACAAAAAATCGTTTTTAGTTTCATAATGCTTTAGTTTTGATCAGATATTAGTAGAATCTTGTTTATTTCACTTTCCAAATCTTCAGGTTGATTGTGCCATCATTACCTCCAAAACTGGGCTGGCACACGAAGATGGCATTGTTGAGCCAACCATATTTGCTGTCTTGAGGTGCTTCAAACTGAGGTGCCGTGCGGAAGTAGAACTGAGGATTGCCATTCTCGTCCTTGGCCGTGCAGATGAGCCCTTTGTTGCGCACGTGGATATTCACGCCATCATCTGTCTTGATGCTGTAGATGGCTTCTACCTCTGTGCGACCATGCTCGTTGTCCTGCAACTGATAGTCTGCTCCACCAGGAATGATTGTACCTTTCATTTTTGGTCCTTCGAATGTTCCGCCTACAATAGGAATCACAAAACGATTTCCATGAGAGGTCTGACCTACCTGATAGGCTCCTTCACACTTGACCTTTAACTCTACCACATACTCCAGTTGTGGCCCTTCATCCTGGGCTTTTACCCCAACGAAGAAAGCAAGAAACGCCATTAAAATAAATAACCTTTTCATTATTGACAATGTTATTAGGATTAGTAAAAATAGTTCGCAAATATAGTCAATATAGATGACATGTATATACTTTCACCCATTATTTTTTAGGAATAAGCATGTGAAACACCCTTTTAGGGTGTATAAACGCCACTCGGAAATCCACAGAAGGGTTGCAAATCATGTTTCATCCGGGAGGAGCATCCGTCTTTTATCCAATCACAGGTTTCTTCTGTCAAGCTCGTGCAATTCATCTGCACGAACTTCATCAACCATGAAGAGGCAACCGTACATTCACTTCCCATTGAGATGAAATCAAGAAGAAGAAGAATCCCTTATCTATCAACCTCCTCTCCCCATGCTTCTATGAGCCTTCGAGATGCCTTCGAGATGCCTTCGAGATGCCTTCGAGATGCCTTCGAGATGAGTTTTAGATAATTCCATCACCTTTTTCTTGGATGGAACGAGGTTTTCTTTTGTGGCATGAAGGGGCGTGAGGGCAAGATGGAGACAGAGACAGATGCGGGCATTCCATGCCAGAAATGCCCTTCTTGTAATTTTTGTAAATGGTGAATTCTGTGAATGAATCACCCTGGCATATCCATGAGTGAATCAGTTCAGGAATGAGGGTTTGTGCAGTGTCACGCAAATCAATGACAAACCATCAGAATCGTCTGAACCTTGATGAGAGCTATTCTATCCAGTTGTCTCGGTCGAGATTGCGATAGCCTATAGCCTCGGCAATATGGTGACTTAACACCTTCTCCACTCCCTCAAGGTCTGCTATGGTGCGTGACACCTTCAAAATACGATCGTAGGCACGTGCTGAGAGGTTGAACTTCTTCATGGCTGTACGCAAGAGATTGAGTGCCTCATCCTCCAGCTGCACGTAGGTCTGCAAGAGTGAAGTGGTCATCTGTGCATTACAGTGGACACCCTTGCATCTACGATAGCGTTCCATCTGAATATGGCGTGCTCTCAGCACCCTTTCTCTGATGGCTGATGAAGGCTCACCCTTGGGTGCTTTGGCTATATCCTCAAAGGGTACACTTTCCACCTCAACCTGTATGTCTATACGATCCATCAGAGGACCACTAATCTTGTTCATATATCGCTGAATCTGAACTGGCGTGCAGACACACTTTCGGGTGGGATGATGGTGATACCCACAGGGACAAGGGTTCATAGAGGCAACCAGCATGAAGGAACAAGGCAATGTGAGATTATATCTCGCTCTCGATATAGTGATGATACGGTCTTCAAGGGGTTGGCGAAGCGTCTCCAACACATTTCGGTTGAACTCTGGCAGTTCATCCAAAAAGAGCACACCATTGTGAGCCAAACAGATTTCACCAGGCATGAAGACTGCGCCTCCTCCTACCAAAGCCACATCAGATACCGTGTGATGAGGTGCTCTGAATGGTCGCTGACTGATGAGCGAAGTCTCCTTTTGCAGTTTACCCGCAATGGAGTGGATCTGTGTTGTTTCTAAACTCTCACTCAAACTGAGTGGAGGAAGGATGGAAGGAATACGTTTTGCCATCATAGACTTACCACAGCCTGGACTGCCCACCAATATGATGTTGTGACCACCCGCCGCAGCCACCTCAAAAGCACGCTTCACATTCTCCTGTCCCTTCACCTCGTCAAAGTCGTAGTCGAATGTGGACAACTGAGCATAGAACTCTTCACGAGTATTGACCATCGTAGGCTCAATTGGTTGAGTGCCATTGAAGAAATGAACAATATCCTTCAACTCACGCA
>JAAYDO010000097.1 GCA_012729225.1 Bacteroidales bacterium
GAAAACAGCACCATCAGGGGTGATAAAGTCACTCAGTGTGTTAGTCACTGTGCCACTATTGTCGTCGTCATCTTTCGAGCACGACAGGATTGCTGTTGTCAGACCTATGGCCAACAACAAAACGCTAAACAGATAAAAGTTCTTTCTCATTTGTTTTTGATTTACCAGTTGTTAATAATAGGATTCCTTATCTCATGATGATTCAAATATCCTGTCAGGACTTTGTCTCTTTCGAGGAATCACGATTCAAAGGTAGAGAAAAAGTACTAATCACTTACTTACAATTCGTAAAAACCACTCACGATTCATAAATTGTTAGTCGAATAGCACACCTCCACCCGTAAAAAACCTCTATTATTACTGCTTTTCCACCTTTCCTCACCTCATTTGGAAAGGTTGGCAACAGGGGCTTCTCAACAAAAGTTACAGTATTTCTAAGGCGATGGCAGCACATGCGTCTGCATCTGCTAAGGCATGATGATGGTTCTTCAGGTCATATCCACAATAGCCTGCTATGACATCGAGGTTGTGACGACCTTGTGGCCAAACCTGGCGAGAGCGGACAAGGGTGCAGTAGAAAGGATAGTCGGGATAGTCCATCTGATAGCAGCGGAAGACTGCTTTCAGGCAGCCCTCGTCAAAAGCCTTGTTATGAGCCACAAGAGGAAGCCCCTGAATCTTGGGCTCTATCTGCGCCCAAACATCAGGAAAGACGGGAGCATCAACAGTGTCTTCATAACACATGCCATTCACTGAACTGCACACACGATTGTAGTATTCAGGTTCGGGCTTGATGAGAGAATAGAACTCATCCACCTTCACCCCGTCTCTGTAGATCACGACACCCACACTACACACACTGGTACGCTCAAAATTTGCTGTCTCGAAGTCTATTGCCGCAAAATCCTTCATTTATCTTTCTAAGATCTTTGTTTCTTGGACAAAATTACGCATAACCGATGAATAATCATGCCATCTGTCTGAGAAAAAGGCTTTTCCCTTGTGCTTTTTCTTTTTTCAGAGGATAATTTGCTCATGAAGAGAAAACACATTATCTTTGCGAGGTATTTGAAATCTTTGATAGAAGAACAAACAAAGAGTAATGACAATGAAGAAGATATTTGTTTTTATGCTGTGGGCATGCTGTATGGTGTGCATGGGATGCACAGGACAGGATGGAGAGAAAGAAACAGAAGTGGTGCTGGAGACCACAGCAGGAGAGATTAGGGTGAAACTCTACAACGACACTCCTGGACACAGAGACAACTTTGTGAAGAATGTGGAGGATGGTCTCTATACAGGTGTGACCTTCCACCGTGTGATTCGCAACTTCATGATTCAGACGGGTGACCCCGCTACCCGCAAGGAGGGATTCCCTGTGAAACTGAACAGTGAAGGAGACACCATCACGGAAAGGATTCCTGCAGAAATCGTTTGGCCAAAATACTTCAACAGAAGAGGAGTGCTGGCTGCCGCAAGAGACGAGGACGAAGTGAACCCAAAGAGAATGAGCGACAAATATCAGTTCTATATTGTGACAGGACGCACCTGTCAAGATGCAGACCTTGATAATTATGAGGATGGCAGAGCTGCCAGAGATGCAGAAGTGCTTTATGAAAAGAAACAGAAAGAAAACGAAACGAGGCTGAACGCACTGAGAACAGCACGTGACCGACAGGGATTAAGCGATCTGCTGGAAAAACTGCTGGATGAAGCCAAAGAGGAAGTGATGGTAAATCCACCTCTCACCTTCCCTAAAGAACTGAGAAGAACCTATACCATACGTGGGGGTGCACCGTGGCTGGACAATGAATACACCGTGTTCGGCGAAGTGGTGGAAGGAATGAAAGTGGTGGAGAACATACAAAAGGCGAAGACAAATGAGAAGGACATCCCTTTGCAGGAAATCCGTATCGTGAAAGCCTATGTGGTGGAATGACCACGCACTACAGCATGGAGTAGCCCAAGCAACGTGCCAATGAAACAAGAGTAAGCTGAAGCAAACAAGAACGAGGCTTGCTTGAGAGTAGGCAATACGAAGTCTTGATACTGAGAAAGCAACGTCTTAAGACTGAGAAAACAGCATCTTTAGCACTGCAAAACAGCATCTTTAGACTGAGAAAACAACATCTTTAGACAGAGAAAGCCATATCTTAAGACTGAAAAAACTATGCCTTAAGACTAAATAAAGCACATCTTAAGGCAGAACAAAAGCATGCTTGAGGACAAAGCAAAACGATACAGAAAAAGAGAGTTGTCACTTCACTGAAGCGAAAGACTGCCAGAGTTTGTCGTTGGGAAGAGGTGCTTCAACGACAATTTCTTTTTTAGAGACTGGATGAGTGAACTGCATGGAGTGACTAAGCAGCGAGATAGAGCCATCAGGATTGGAGCGTTTAGCACCATATTTAAGGTCACCCTTGATAGGACAGCCTATCTTTGCCAACTGACAGCGTATCTGATGGTGACGCCCTGTCTTAAGATCCACCTCCAGAAGATGGTAGGAATCAGAATGAGCAATGACACGATAGTGGAGTATTGCCTTCTTGCTATTAGGCATTTCCTTATCATAAGCGTATGACTTGTTCTGCTTTTCGTTGCGCACAATCCAATGCTCAAGCGTGCCTTCTGGCTGTGCAGGACATTCCTTCACTATGGCCCAATAGAGCTTGTGCACTTCTCCGTGGGCAAACATGCTGTTGAGACGAGCCAAAGCCTTGGAAGTGCGAGCAAACATGACCAATCCAAACACAGGACGGTCAAGGCGATGAACCACACCAAGAAAGACTTCGCCTGGCTTGGCATACGCCTCTTTGATGTATTGTTTTACCGTGTCGCTCAGAGGTTTATCACCAGTCTTATCGCCCTGCACAATCTCACCTGTGTTCTTTGACACAATGATGATGTGATTATCTTCGTGGATGACCTGCAATTTCTTGAATACTTACAAATGAAACGAATAAGGGCTGTTCATCCAGATAACAAATCTGTCAGAACAACCCTTTATATAATTATGATTACATGTTCATGCCACCATCAATCTGAATCACCTGACCAGAAACGTAGCTGGACATGTCTGAAGCGAGGAAGAGACAAACATTAGCGATGTCCTCTACCTGACCACCACGACGAAGTGGAATCTTCTTCATCCAGTCCTTACGAATATCCTCTGGGAGCTGAGCAGTCATAGCAGTCTCAATGAAACCTGGAGCGACAGCATTAGCACGCACACCCTTTGGACCCAGCTCCTGGGCAATTGACTTGGCGAGACCAATCATACCTGCCTTTGAAGCAGAGTAGTTGCACTGACCAGCATTGCCGTGAACGCCTACCACTGAAGACATGTTGATGATAGAACCACCACGCTGACGAAGCATGATAGGGGTACATGCGTGGATGAAGTTGAAAGCAGACTTGAGGTTTACTGCAATCACAGCGTCCCACTGAGTCTCTGTCATGCGAAGCATCAAGCCATCTTTTGTGATACCAGCATTGTTCACCAAGACATCAATAGAGCCGAAGTCCTCATGAATCTTCTTCACCACAGCCTCTGTCTCAGCAAAGTCTGCCGCATTGCCTGCATAGGCACGGCATGTCACGCCCAAAGATTCAATTTCCTTGCGAGTTTCCTCCAGACCTGCAGCCATATCGTCGTTCAACACCAAATCAGTAAATGCGATATTTGCACCTTCTTCTGCAAACTTCATTGCGACAGCCTTACCAATGCCGCGTGCAGCACCTGTAACAAGGGCTGTCTTTCCTGATAATATTCCCATAATTCTTTCTTAATATAAAATGAATGTTTTCTTTTCTTATTATATAATATGTGTAGCAGACAGATCTTCTAAGAAGATCTCGCACCACCTTGCATCACCCTCACAGACTGCCCACACCTAATAGGTGGTCTTAATGTTGCGACAAAAATGCTTGAGCACCATGCTGCGCACATAAGGATAGAGCTCTTCGGCATTCTGAACTGCATAGCGACCATAGATATAAGGCACTTCACAGCCCTTAAGGCAATAATGCAAGATTTCAGCAGCAAGACGTACATAGCGAACCTCAAACACACCCTTGTCTATACCCTCATTCAGGATACGACGAAAGAGGTTGATCTCATTCTTGTCAAAATTCTTACGCACAGCCTCCACCTTCCATATATCACGGAAGAACTCTGCTCGCAGACTTCCATTGCGATACACGGCCTCCTTCATCACATCAAGATGGGCAAAGATGAGCTGTACCAACTTTTCCTCAGTAGAGATACTCTTGCGAGAGACCTCCTCCATGCGTTCAAACAGACGTTCCAGTTCTGTCTGGATCACAGCAAGGTAAATCTCCTCCTTACTATTGAAATAGGTATAAAGTGTGCGGCGTCCTCGTTTGGCTTCTACAGCGATGTCATTCATCGAAGTATTCTCAAAACCATTCTTTGCAAACAGCTGACGAGCAACATCCACGAGTAATGTTTTGGTCTTCTGTACCGACATATCACATTGTTAGTTTTCTATTTTGACGGCAAAATTACATAAAAAATTGTAATTGTGCAAGCATTTTTGTGCACAACTTTCACTTAAAAAACCACAAACACCAATATATCAGTCATTTGCATCATGCACAAATTTTCAAAAAAAGGCATAATACTGCTGATTTGAACTTTAGAGACCCTATTTCCTATCCCTTGAGCATGCTCCTCAGAGAGCAAGTGCCACTATCCGAAAAGTTCACGAAGAGCCTCCTCCACCTTGCGTACAGGAACAATCTCTATCTGGAACTTGCTCTTGTCAAGTCCACTCATATTGGCACGTGGAATGATTATCTTTCGAAATCCCAACTTGTCGGCTTCCGCCACACGCTGAAGAATACGGCTCACCGGACGCACCTCGCCGCTCAACCCCACCTCGCCTGTGAAACAGATGTCACGCGAGATGCCTGTATCCACATTGCTGGAGAGCACGGCAGCAATCACACTAAGGTCAATGGCAGGGTCAGTCACCCTAATCCCACCAGCAATATTGAGGAACACATCCCTCTGGGGCAACTTGAAACCCACACGCTTTTCGAGCACAGCAAGAAGCATGTTCAACCTGCGGAGATCAAACCCTGTGGCAGAACGTTGCGGTGTGCCATAGGCAGCAGTGCTCACAAGTGCCTGAGTCTCTATGAGAAGAGGACGCACACCCTCAATGGAGCAAGCCACAGCCACCCCACTCAACTCTTCCCCTTCACGCACATCACTCAAGAGGAGCTCAGAAGGATTCTCCACAGCACGCAATCCATCTTGCACCATCTCATAGATGCCCAACTCGGCTGTAGAGCCAAAGCGGTTCTTGATGGCACGCACAATACGATACATATAGTGCTGGTCTCCCTCAAACTGCAAGACCGTATCAACCATGTGCTCAAGAATCTTCGGACCTGCAATCGTGCCCTCCTTGTTGATATGACCTATCACTATGACAGGGATATTGCTTTCCTTCGCAAACTTGAGGAGCATGGCAGCACACTCACGAATCTGGCTCACACTGCCAGGAGAGGACTCCACCGCCTCTGTAGCCATCGTCTGGATAGAGTCTATCACCACCAGTTGGGGTTTGACCGCCTTGACATGCTCAAACACAGTTTCCATCATGGTCTCACACACCACTTGCACATCCGACATAGAACCTTCCAAGCCTTCCACGATGCGGTCAGCACGCAACTTGAGCTGACGAGCACTTTCCTCACCGCTCACATAAAGAATGCGCATATCAGCCAAGCGGAGCACTGTCTGCAAGATAAGCGTAGATTTGCCTATGCCAGGCTCGCCACCCAACAGCGTCATACTGCCTGCCACAAGACCTCCACCCAACACACGGTTGAGCTCACCATCACGCATGTTGATGCGCACCTCATCCTGTGTCTCAATCTTCGACATAGAGACAGGGCTTGATTTGGAAGCAGACAAACCGCCACCACTCGCCCATACGGAAGAGCCCACGCTTTCTCCCGCTTTCTTCTTGCCCACCTTATACTCCGAAAAGGTGTTCCACTCCCCGCATGCAGGACACTTGCCAATCCACTTGGGACTGTCATATCCGCATGAACTACAAACATACGCTATCTTTTCTTTCGCCATTATCGTCCTTTTTGACCACAAAGATAGGTGTTTTCATTCTTTTTTCCTACCTTTGCAAAGGAAAATTTGATTACACACTCACTCGCAACGAATGAATATCTACAAAACTCTACTTTTGTATCTATTGATGTCAGCTTTCGTCGGGAGCACGTATGCCGCTGACCATCTCAATACAGACTCGGTTTGGTATGACCCCATCACAGGCACGCGCACCCATCTGCAACGAGTAGATTCTATCACTCCTTACACTTGTTCTCTTCATTTTTTCGGAAAAAAAGAAGATGGCTCATGCAAACTGCCAGGCATTCAGGCACTGATAGAAGATCTCTGCATCAACGGATTGGTATTGGGTTGGGACCGCTACATTCAAGATAGAGAATGGGCCAGAGTGACAAGCAAAGACCTTCACCGCAATCTGCATGATGGCTGGGTATGGGATAGCGACAGTTTTTCAGGCAACCAATTCTCCCACCCGTTCCATGGCAGCATGTTCTACAATGCCGCACGTGAGCACGGGCTCTCCTATGGTGTATCGCTGCTCTACCCCGTGCTGGGCTCTACCACATGGGAACTCTTCTGCGAGACCAACCGACCAGCAGTGAACGACCTCCTTTCCACAGGTGTGGGAGGTGCGGCATTGGGTGAGGTCACGCATCGTGTTTCTGATATATTTTTCGACAACACCAAGCGCGGCCCTCAGCGTGTGATTCGTGAGGTGGTAGGCACAATGCTCAATCCCGTGAGAGGTCTGCACCGCATCATGTCAGGCGAGATGTTTCGTGTGAACCGATTCAATCCAGGCAAGAAGGAGACACCTATGCCCTACTCTTTCCAGATAGGCGTGGGCGACAGATATATTTATGATGATGGTCCGACCCATCCCAGTGTGGGCATGCGCTACTTTGAGCACGTTCCTTTCATAGACTTCACCTTCTGCTATGGCAGTCACTTCAACCATTTGGACCAAGGCAAGAAACCACGTGCCTACGACTACTTCAACCTCTATGCGCTGATGAACTTTTCAGCCGACAACCCTACAGTGGGCGAATTAGACATTAGGGGTCGTATTGGCACTCTACAGTATCAGCTTCCCCATCAGTGGAAACTCGACATCGGTTTCTATCAGAATGTGAAATACATCGACCATTTCAACAAGGATGGAGTGCAGTTGGCAGGCAACCTTCCCATTATTTCCGAGGCAGCCAGCTTTGGTGCAGGATTCTATGCAGAGCGGCAAGACATACGCCCCTTCTTTGGCAGATGGGGCAAGTCTGGCGGTGGTATCACACTCACCCATGACTATATGCTGAATGCCGTGCCATTAGGAGGTGCTACGGCTGACTATTTCCCCCTCAGAAGATATAATTTCGGTACAGGATTCTCCACCCGCTATCGTTTCATGTTCACATGGAACAGCCACATCTCTTTTGGCAATGACTTCTACTTCATGCGCCTCTTCATCTTGAAAGGCACAGCACCCGAACTCATTCGCAAATATAAAGAAGACCCCGAATTCTACCGCCAAGACTTGGAGAATGGCACTGTGGCATGGGGAGACAAGGGCGAACAGAGCGTGATTCAGAACCGCTCCTTCCTCAGAGTCAATCTGACAAAAGACCTTCGTTTTGTGGCTCAATATGAGTTTAATCTTCGCCACGGCAACTATCGAGAATACCCTTCCCTCACAGGTAAAAGCCATGAATGGAAGTTCGGACTTTCTTATGCTTTGTGATTCTTACAAAACATCCTGATGGCGCAAACAGATGACCAGAAGTCATCAAGTCATATCCTTCTGCATTCATCTGCATTCTTACAGAGGAGATTTTCCTATCCTCTCACAAGAGAAGTATTTTTCCCTCCCGAGAAAAGTATAATTCACTGAAAATCCACTTAAGCCTTTCTTCCACAGAAAGAATGGTGAAGTGTGCCCTGTCAGTTCTGTCACAGGACGGCTTCACGAAGTTTTCCCACGAGGTTCAGAGTGCCTTTAAAGGTCTCAACACTCTACTGATAATCAAAAGATTAAGGATAACCCAAGAATAAGATACGGACAAGGGTGAAAATGAACCATTATTCATGAGTCAACGAACAATGGTTCATGAGCACTTGAAGCATTGTTCGATGACCATTGAACCATTGTTCGTTGGCTCATGAAGCATGCTTCAATCATGTGAGAAGAAAAATTGCAGGGAGAAGTGACTTTGCTTCTCTTTTCCACGCAACCTTTATCTACTCACTCCATAAACTGTTAAAAACAGGGGAAAAGCGAAATCCGACAACTCTCGTTCAAATCAGAACGGATACCCCACAGCAAAATGCAGTCCAAGGCTATCCTTGAACTTTGGGATGTTATAGTAGGAAGATTTGCCTGTATCGTAAGGAGCGTGAATGCCCACACCCAGATCCAGACGGAGAATGAGAAATTCAAGGTCGTATCTGACTCCCACACCTGTGCCAACAGCCAAATCCTTGAGGAATGTTTTTGCCCTGAGCTGACCGCCAGGATGCGCTTCATCGTCGTGCATGAGCCACACATTACCTGCATCCACAAAGAGTGCTCCCTGCAATGTGTTGATGATAGGGAAGCGGTATTCGGCATTCATTTCCAGCTTGAGGTCGCCCGACTGGTCAAGATATGTGCCTCGTCCGTTTCTGTCGCGATAACTGCCCGGACCTATGCTTCGCACGGCAAAGGCACGAATGCTATTAGCACCGCCGATATAGAAGAGTTCACTATAAGGAGCATAGTTGGAGTTTCCATACGTCCAGATACCACCCACCTGCACCCTTGTGGCCAATTGTGTCTTCTCTGTGAGATGGAAAGTGTTCTTGAGCGTGAACACAAATTTGAGGAACTGAGAATAAGGGGTGAAGAGCAGTTTCTTATCTTTCTGATAGTAGTCAAAGCCCAAAAAGGCATTGGTGAGATTGAGGAAATTGCCCGATTCCTTCACTGTTCCCTCAAAGTGCATGGAGTGAGGAATGCGCTTGTTCCACACATTATCATATATAATGGAATATTGTATGGCAGGAATGAACTGGTCTCTCAGCGACACATAGAGCGCAGAGTTGTGAGCCACGATAGAGTCAAAACGTGCCGTGCGCTCCTGCATCTTATTGTAAGTGATGGTGAGTGGAGAAAGTTCGTGACTCCATGACCTGCTGGTCTGAAATCCATAGGTGGCCTCGGCAATAAACGACATGAGGCGGTAGTAGTTGGCACGGTTTAGCTGACCTGTGCTCAATCTGAACTTGGTGGAGGTGGGATACTTGTAGAAACGTCTATTCAGCCAAGGGAATGCAATCCAAGGATAAGACAAGCTCACATCAGCCCCCAACTCATAGGAGTCAATGCGTTTGTTCTCGCCAAACTGCTTCTGAGTCTGCCACTCATAACTGCCCTTCAGCCCTATCGAGAGTGTCTCGCCATGACGGAAAGCATTTCTCTTGGAGAAAGTCACACCAAGGTCTGGACCTATCTGAGAATTGGACTTCTGTGTGAAATTGAATCTGATTTCCGTATCAATGAGTTGATCCATTGTGAGGTCAAGCCGCACATCAAGCGTATCATTCATTGAGGTAGTGTCGCGTGGAGTGAAGGTAAACCTGATATTGGAGAAGATGTCCATACTGTGGAGATTGGACAGTGTCTGATCCACACGCTCCTGACTATAAGTCTGAGGATGCCAGAACTTGAAATTCTTGAACAGCACTCTTGGAGCCACAGGGATACTCTTTCCCTGATATGCCAACTTGATGTCTCCCTGCATGAGCGAGTCATCAAATATATCCATGGTGCGATTCTCTCGGCGCAATTTTCCTTCAGCACTTCTCATGTTCTGACGGATGTAAGCACTGATTTCTCCAAAATAGAATCTCCTGCCCGCTATCTCGGGCATATCCCAGTCTGGTGTGATGACCAACTTCACACGATAAGGGGTGCTGACTGAATCTGCCAAGAGTCTGATATCATCAGGGCGATAATAATAATAGCCATTATTGCGGAAAGAATTCACGATGCGTGTCTTCTCGTTGGTAAGACTCAGGGTGGAGAACTGAGAGCCTTTCTCTATATATGGCTCATCTATGGAGGTCTTTAGCAGACTGTCCTGGTGGTCTGTAAAGTTATACCGTATGCTGTCAAAGAGATATGGCTGGTCAAGTTTCACATGATAGCGCACCTTCTGACTGCGAGGCTTGCGCTGATCCACCAATTCGTAGTTTACATTTCCACGGAAATAGCCATAGTTCTGCAAGAGGTTGGTAGCCACCTTCACACGTGTGTCGGGCGACACTTGAGTGATGGTGATAGGCTGAGAGGCAAAAGCATTGAAGAACCACTTGTTGAAGCCTTTCCTCTCCTTGTCCACCAAAGCGTTGTAGGTCCAAAGCCCTATCTGCAGTGGATTTCTTGCCACTGAACTGCCCATGAGTGCGCCATTAGGTGCATAGTCAAGCACAGCCCTCACTTCGGTCAGAGCCAATTCTTCTGCCAAAGTGCCCTTTCCGCCCTCTATCTTCACCTTGTCAATACCTGTATAGAGTGTCTCGTCTTCTGGCAAATGGGAGGTGGTGGAGCAACTGGCCATGATCCATGCTCCTATCAATATATATATGTATAGTCGTTTACGCATCATACGAATGGGGCTTTTCATCTATTATCTTCCAACTGCACTATCATAGAGTCTGACGGTTGTCTTCAATGGAGGGTTTCTCGCCTTCACGTCCTTCGGCATTCCGTTCTTCTTTCTTCCGTCCTTCTTCATTCTCGTCTGAGGTGTTCCCGTCAGTAGTATTTCCACTTGAAGTCTCTTCATTTGAGGTATTCACACTTGAGGTATTTCTGCCCGAAGCATTTCTGCTATCACGTCTCTCCTCTCCTCTTTCCTCTATTCCTCTTATCTGTGGCTCTTCCTGTTTTTTCCAGATGAGCAAGTCGGAGAGCTTGTCCACCTTTCTGCGGAGCAAGACACCTGCACCGTTCTTATCAATCTCACCTTCAATGAGATTGGAGAAGTCTTTCTCGTGGAAGAGACGAATGTATTGCGTTCCACCCTTATTGAGTCGCCATTCAAGCGAGACATCATCAATGTAAGCACCCGACTCATCACGTTCGGTATTGCCGTCTGAACTGACCTTGCCACCAATAATCACATTCAGTCGGTCGGAGAAGAAACGGCGAGAGAACTGGAATGAGTAGTCTGTGCGAGTAGTGCCATCATCACGTGTCGTCTTCTCCATACCCACATTCACTTCCACCATTGTGGACATAGCCTTCCCTGCTATATTGTTGATTTCGTTCTGCAAGAAAGCATTGAGTGCATTTCCTGCCGTAAAGCCCTTGCGGTTATTGCCTGAGAGATACATGCCTGTGGCAAGCATGCCCACAGCCAATTTGTTCTTTTCCTCAGGGCTTGCACCTGCCAACTCATTCTGCACCGACATGTCTTCTGGTGCTTCAATAGTGAACTCCAGACCAAGATTGTTGAGGGTATTGGTTATCTTCAATCCTGTATCGAAAGCCACTGTCCTGCTTGTTCCATCACTTTCTCCCACTGTAGCATTCACACGTTCGGTTGCAGCGATGCTGAGTACAGGATTGGTTGGATCACCTATAAATTCGACATAAGACCCTTCATGAATTCTAAAGGTCTTGAGTGGAATGACTGGCAAGGTGTATTTCATCTCGCCCTCATTGATGGTGTAGCGACCCTGCATGTTGAGCACACCACCAGGCGTATAGGTCATGGTCAGCGTGCCACCACCTTGCACATTCACATAGCTCTGTTGATCGGCAGAGAACTCACCATTTAACTTTGCCCCTTCCTCTATGCTGAGCGTGATGTTCATATCTATACCAGTGAAGGTTGTCTTCACACGTTCCTCCTTTGGAGGAGGAGGCACACTGAAGTCCACAAAGGTGACTATATCCTCCAGACGGTCTGCCTGATAGAGAGCAGTCTCCGACATCACATAGGTAATATTTGTGGTTGGCAACACACGCACCAATCCACGGATCGTGAGATCCTTGGTAGAACCAATCACACGAGCAAAGAAGTCGCCATACATGTCACCATACAAGAGCGACTTGCTGGCACGCTTCGCCTTTATCAAACTGAAATTTCTACCATTGAGAGAGAGTGACATCATTACTTCTTCTAAATTGGAGAAATCTACATAACCATTCAGTGCAAGTGGTTCATCACCTCTTCCATAGAAGTGGAAATCGTCAAAATCCACACGGCTATTTACAAACCTGATGCTATCATCATCCAGTCCGAGGTCTATATTATAAGGTACAGACAGCAGGTGCACATCCTGTGGCACTAATGCACCATTGAAGAGCAATGCATCCATAGGCCCTTTCACCTTCATACCTCCACCTATCTGACCTTTGAAACTCACTACCTGATTAGGGATAAAGGCAGAGAGCAATTCCATCGGCACATCTAACAAGTGCATGTCTGCATCCAGACCACCCTTGCCTTCTGCATTGTAAGTGCCATCCAGCGAGACTATCTCTCGCTCATTATAGGACAAGGAAGCGTCAATAGTGTGAAGCCATTCCCCGTGAGGTTCATAAGTGAAATGAGAGGAAAGGTCTCCTACTCTTGTGCCTTCATACATGAAGTGTTCTGCTTCCGCCTTGCCCTCCACGAGATAATTCTCACCTTGATCAATATAGGTTGCATCCAAATTCAAATTACCTGCCATCTTAGGCAATCCAGGTACAGGTAATACAGCCAGTATCTCCTGTATGTTAATGTCATTGGCAATCACATTGGCTATCTGATTACCGATAGAACTCTCATCGGCATACACAGCCAAATACATGCTATCGCTTGTACTTTCCAGTCGCACATCAGCCATGATAGGCTTGTTAGGTCTTGTTGTGATGTAGTTGTCCGCATTGACAGCAAACTCTCGATAGGCAAGAACGGGCTTCTCTGGATAGACATGATAGTTCACACAACTGTCCGTAGCCAGTCCTCTCACACCTAAGTCTATGCCCTTCACATCCTTCTTATCAAAATATGTCAAGTGAGCATCGACCTCATTCGCCTTCAGGAAACCATCCAGATAAGCACGGAAGGCTGGTATCTTGGGTTGGTCGTGACACTGCACACCCACATGATAATCCAACTGAAGACTATCCTGCCGCACATCAAAGAAGGCTGTATCAACCAGCAAACTATCTTTCTTGAAGTTATACACATGAGCGTTGGCCATCAAACCTGTTACAGGAGAGGCTTTCACTTCTGCCTGTAGTGTTCCCCAGTGAATGCCATACATCTTAAGAACGTCCAACAAAGGATTCTCTCCACCAGCATTAGCATGCAAGGAGAGTTCAGGTAAATACCCTTTCAATTCATAAAGATTAACATCGTGATTCGTAAACTGACTGACTACTTCCTTTTGCAGACGCTCCACCTTTGGCATGATGTCAAATACATTATGAGGACTGAAGAAAGAAAACTCCAAGTCGCCTGTGAGCAAAACAGCAGAAGTAGTATCCTTGAGTGCCTCAACCAAAAGGAAGAACGCATCTGTTGTAATACTGTCATTGCCTAAGTGCAAGTTGAGTGCATCTATATTTGACTCCACACGGAGCAGTTTATCCATATCGTAAGAGAACTGCATGTCAGCATTGGTGCTTGCAGTCAAAACATCTTCTGCAAACCCCATCTTTTGAGCATCCAAGAATGGAAGATTCAAAGAGAGCACACCCTCTATAAGATGTTTCTTCAGCGTGCCATCAAAGGAGAGTTCACACTGCACCTGATCATTATCCGCCTTTAGATTCACAAGAACCTTTCCACCCTTCAAACTTGCATCAGCATCCACTTCACTCAGATTAATCTTGCCCATATAGCCTTGGGATATATAGGCTTTGGCATCTAACAATGAAGAAGGTGACATGAATTCGAAACCCCTACCACTCACAGTAGCCTTGCCTGTCAGCAGAGTGCTATCCTCCATCAAGGCATAGTGGCTCACAAGAAGGTTACGGAAGTTCATATCTGCATGATAACTGTCTGATGCCATCGCATAGCCACCCTTGATGGTGGCTGATCCTCCCTTCGTGTCTTTAGCATTCAACTCTGCCGAAAGCGACAAGTCTTTGGTCAAATCCCAAAGAGTAGTCTTTCCTTCCACCACTGCTATGCCAGGAACTTTAGCGTAGAATTTGGGCACATCCAGCGTCTCCATATTTCCTCTTGCCTCAATCTGCGCCTCTATAGGTCTTGGAGAAAGCCGCTGACGCATCATGGTGCATACATCCCTTGTGTCTGGACCACCCATTCGAGTGAAGAAAATCAGGTCATCCTTGCCTATCTGTCCTTCTCCTTTCAAAGAGAAAGTACCAGGATTAACCTCTTCAAAGGCATTGATGTCCATCCGATAAGTTGCACGGAGATCGCTATCAGCAGTCTTCACATGCAAGCGTGGCACAGTCAATGAAAGCGAGTCCATTTCCACTCTACCAATTGCTTCCTGAATATTCAGACCAGACTGTTCCACGCCTGACAAATGACGGATGTTGAGATGCATATCGCCTGTGCCTCTATATTCAAAAGAGTCCACTCGCATTTCCACATCACTGAAGAAGAGGTGGCTGGGATCTAACTGATTACTTAAACGAGGTTCATTACGCAGTTCCAGACTTGCCTTTGAGCGTTCCACCACCAATTCATCTGCTCTGTAAATCTCTTTGCCCAAATCAAGAAAACCCTTGGCTGACGCACGACTTATATCAGCCATCACATAAGTACTATCTGCTTGAGGGCTCAAGAGCACACGAGCCTTCACACGTTGTAGTTCCACATCGTCCAACTGGACTTTCCACATCACAGGCTCAATCTCTGCTGTGTCGGGCGGCACAGTATCCTGCAGAAGTATCAGCAGGTCGGCATCCCGCATGAGTGCCTTGTTTACCACAGCATATTCTTGCTTTAGATCTGTGCTGTGGGAATCAAGACTCAGTTCGGCCACACGTCCTTTCACGACACAAGCATCAATCAGACTCTTTGTGTTAAACTGGGTATCATAGAGATGAATACCATCCACCTCTGCTTTCAACTTGAAGAGAGGAAGTGCTTTCACACTCACATCCAACTCATGAGCATAAAGCACCGTGTCGCCCTCTTCCACTGCCAACACTTCACCCATGCTGAGATGGAGCGGAAACTTCAGAGAGAAAGACCCCACAGACACATCCATGCCCATTTCCTCACTCAATACTTCAGCCGCTTTCCCTACAGCATATTTCTGCACGGGAGGAACATAAATCAAGATGGAAAGCAAAAGAAAAAGAAAGATTGGAGTTAGCACAATCCCCAAGAGGATGCGCCAACTCCAACCTATAAGAGTATGCTTTCCGTACTTTCTCATCATGCTTTTATGCACAATGCATAAATGCAAAATGCTTCTATATATTACAAGTTCGGGTTAATCTTGCTCCACTCCGAAATAGGAGGAACAATGTTGAGAGTCACAAGTTCATCACGCATCTTGCAAAGGTGCTCATAAGAAGCGTCAAGCTTAGCCATCTCATCTGCATTTCCTGTAGGCATCTTATAAGTACATCCCTTCTGGTCGAGGGTTGTATCCATCGCCATCATGATGTGATTGTACTTCTCATTGCAAACATACGTACCAGCAGGCCAACGGAAAGACTCACCGCCCATCACAGAGCGAATCATTTCTACAGAGCAGAATGCAGGGCTTTGCCAAGAAGAACGACCACGAAGTTCGATAATCTTCGCACCACCCTTAGTCACATCAACCTTGAGTTGTTCCCACTCTTCCTCTGTGCATGCAGGAGTACCAATCAAATCGTGGAGAGGCTTGCCAGCAACCTTCACTGCGCTACCAAACACTGCCATCTGCTCACCATGACCACCGTATGTGGCGCAACCTGTCACCTCATACTGCTTCACACCAAACTTCTTAGCCAAAGCAGACTGAAGGCGAGTTGAGTCGAGGGCAGCAAGTGTGGTCACCTGACCTGGCTTCAAACCTGAGTAGAGGAGTGTCACAAGACCTGTCAAGTCAGCAGGATTGAAAATCACAGTCACATGCTTCACGTCGGGACAGTAAGCCTTGATGTTCTTACCGAGTTCCTCTGCAATCTTGCAGTTGCCTGCCAAAAGATCCTCACGAGTCATGCCTGCCTTACGAGGAGCACCGCCTGAAGAGATGATGTATTTAGCATCCTTGAATGCCTCAGCCACATCAGTGGTGGCAGTCAAGTTCACGCCATCATAGCCACAATGGAACATTTCTTCCATCACACCCTCCATACCTGGGGCATAAACGTCGTAAAGACATACATTAGAAGTCAGCCTCATAGTCAAAGCCAACTGAACCATTGTAGAACCGATAGCGCCACCAGCACCTACGATTACAAGTTTGTCATCAGTTAAAAAATTCATAATATTATCCTTATTATTGATAGATATTTCAGTATATCTATGCAAAGTTACCCCTTTTTCATAACACACACAACAAAACATCTTGTTTTTCTCTCAAAGAACAAAAAATAATTGGTTTTTATCCACTATATTCGTAACTTTGCAAGCAAGAAGTTCTTTTTGCAAACACCACATGGCAAAAGCCTGCAAAAAGCACTGCTACATCATGACCTAAATCATCATCAATCACCTACAAATGAATTTCAAAGTTAGACTCATCTGCATTGCTGCCACTCTTCTCACATCGGCAGCCTGCATGGCCCAACCCAACTCCGACCTCATCATCAAGACCTCCTCTGGTCAAGTGCAAGGCATCATTCAAGAGAATGTAAAAGCCTGGCTCGGCATTCCTTATGCCAAAGTGGAACGCTTCATGCCTCCTCTTCCTGTAGAGAAATGGGAGGGTGTCCGCTTGTGCGACCACTGGGGGCCGCAGGTGATGCAACAAACCAATCGAGAGATGAGCGAAGAGGAAATGAGCGAGAAGAACTCATGTGTTCTCAACGTGTGGACTGACGACACGAAGGCAAAGAAGCCTGTGATGCTGTGGATTCATGGCGGAGGCTTTGACTCAGGCACTTCTGCCTGGGATCCTGGCATGGCCTTGGCAAAAAAGGATGTGGTTGTGGTGAGCCTCAATCACCGCCTCAACATTCTCGGCTTCCTTGACCTCTCCACTTGTGATGAGAAGTACAAATACTCTGGCAATGTGGGCATGCTCGACATCGTACAAGCCTTGCAATGGATTCAGGACAACATCAGGCTGTTTGGTGGCGACCCCAACAACGTGACCATCTTTGGTGAATCAGGTGGTGGAGGCAAGGTCGGCACACTGCTCTGCATGCCATCTGCCCAAGGTCTTTTCCACAAAGCCATCATCATGAGCGGAACGATTCTCAACGTGAACAATAAAGCAATGACGGAAGAACTGGGAGAGGCTGTGCTCAAGGAATTGGGTTTAGGCAAGAATGAGGTGGACAAACTCAAGGACGTGCCTTACAAAGAACTCTATGCAGCAGGACAAAGAGCCATGGCTGCAAGCATTGGCACACGCACTCCTGGCACTCCCATGATGTGGGGCTTTGGTCCTACCCCCGATGGAGAAGCAGTGCTCCAACAGCCCTTCCAACCAGGTTTTGCCAACATATCAGACAATATCCCCATCATGATTGGCACTACTTTCAACGAACTTCAACGCTTAGCCTACGGTCGGGAAATGACCATAGAAGAGGCTCGCACCCAACTTGTCCGCACCTTTGAGGACGAGACAGATGCCTACATTCAAGAGTTCGGCAAGGCATATCCCAACCATACTCCTCAGGATTTGCTCAGCATTGACTGGCTGTTTCGTCCCAAGACCATCATCACTGCTGACGCCATTGCCGAGACCCGCAAAGCACCTACATATATGTATATGTTCACGTGGAGGTCTCCTGTCAATAAAGGCTCGGTGCATGGCGCAGAACTCAAATTCTGCTTCAACCGCATTCATCACCACAACAGCGACCTGCCCAACCCCACCGAGGCAGACTTCAAGCTGGGCAATATCATGAGTGATATCTGGGCACAGTTTGCTCGCACAGGCAATCCCAACACAAAAGGGCTACCAGACTGGCAGCCCTATACAGCCCTAAATGGCACACTCATGGACTTGAACCCCTCCGAATGTGTGATTCGTCACAATCCCGACCGCAAACTCGAAGAAATCATCAATCGCCATTGCTTCAAGAAACTTGACGAGTTCAGAAAATCTCACCAATGAGATTGGGGCAAAGACCAAAAGCAAACGAACAAGAGTTTGGCGGACTGGGAAGATGAATCGGTCAGATTCGATGGTCAGCGTATCTTTTCAATATCTCTTATCTTATTCATGCACAATAATTTATAGAGAAACGAGAGCCAAGCAATTATAAGAGCAAAAACGCACGCATGGTTCATTGGCACTTGCACCATTGTTCATGAGCCATCGAAGCATTGTTCGTTGGTCATCGCACCATTGTTCGTTTGGAGCATGAAAAATGCTTCGTTCATGCAAGGTGTCAGATGGCAGGGCAATCCCACTATTTCATCCTCACGCATCTGTACTTTTACTCACTCTCCCCAAAGAGCAAGAAAAAGAGGGTGTGTCAAAATAGGCACATCCTTTTTTTATATCAAAGCCCCGACTTTCTCAAGCCAGGGCTTCGTTATGTCGTAAAGTTTTCGTATCTTTACAACATGCAATATAAAACGCAACAAA
>JAAYDO010000185.1 GCA_012729225.1 Bacteroidales bacterium
TGAACTTTGTACTTTAGCGATTATAAAGTTACTCATTTCCTGTGAGTTATACAAACTTCGAAGCCTTTTCTATTCCTAATTTACGTTAAATTATGCATGTGATCAGTCACTTGCGAAACTTTAGTAAACAATTTATCCAAAGGAATAAAACTTTTATGATACAGACAGTTGTAAAAAGAGATGGAAGAATCGTAGGATTCAACGACCTTAAAATTCAGGCAGCCATCAGAAAGGCAATGATGCACACAGAGAAGGGAGAAGACGAATCACTTGTAGCTCGCATCACAGACCACATCACCCATAAGGGAAATTCGCAGATGACCGTGGAGGAGATTCAGGATGCAGTGGAGGTGGAACTCATGAAGAGTGCTCGCAAGGATGTGGCTCAGAAGTATATCCAATACCGCAATCAGCGTTCTATTGCCCGCAAAGCCAAGACTCGCGACGCTTTCATGGAGATTGTGAACATTCAAAACAACGACGTGACCCGTGAGAATGCTAACATGAATACTGACACGCCTGCAGGTATGATGATGAAGTTTGCGTCTGAATCCACCAAACCTTTTGTGGACGACTTCCTTCTCTCTGAGGATGTGCGTGATGCCGTGAAGCATAACTACCTGCACATTCACGACAAGGATTACTACCCAACCAAGTCGCTCACCTGCGTGCAACATCCATTGGACCATATCCTGATGCACGGCTTTGTGGCAGGTCACGGAAGTTCTCGTCCTGCCAAGCGAATTGAGACTGCGGCCGTATTGGCTTGTATCAGTCTTGAAACTGCTCAGAATGAGATGCACGGAGGACAGGCAATCCCTGCTTTCGACTTCTATTTGGCTCCCTTCATCCGCACCAGTTACAAGGAGGAAGTGCGCAACTTGGAGCAGCTGACAGGCAAAGACCTCTCTCATCTTCTGGATGCTGAGATTGATGACTACGTGGAGAAAGACCTTCAGGGACTGGAGGGTGACGACCGCTACAAGCAACATGCCATCAACAAGACTGTGAACCACACACACCAAGCGATGGAGGCTTTTATCCACAACATGAACACAATACATTCTCGTGGTGGCAATCAGGTGGTGTTCTCCTCCGTGAACTACGGCACAGACACCTCTGCAGAAGGTCGTTGTGTGATGCGCGAACTCTTGAAGTCCACTTATGAAGGTGTTGGCAATGGCGAGACAGCCATCTTCCCCATCCAAATATGGAAGAAGAAGCGTGGTGTGAACTACTTGCCAGAAGACCGCAACTACGACCTCTATCAGTATGCCTGCAAGGTGACTGCACGTCGTTTCTTCCCCAACTTCTTGAACTTAGACGCCACTTTCAACCAGAATGAGAAATGGCAGGCCAATGACCCTGAACGCTACAAATGGGAGGTTGCCACAATGGGATGTCGCACACGTGTGTTTGAAAACCGCTTTGGTGACAAGACCTCTGTAGGTCGTGGCAACCTGAGTTTCACAACTATTAATATTGTAAAACTCGCCATTGAATGCATGGGCATTGAGAACGAGACAGAGCGAGTGAATGCTTTCTTTGCTAAGCTCGACCACCTGTTGGAACTTTCTGCAAAACAGTTGGAGGAACGCTTCCAGTTCCAGAAGACCGCATTGGCAAAGCAATTCCCATTGCTTATGACTAAACTTTGGAATGGTTGTGAGAATCTCAATCCTAATGACAGTATAGAGTCTGTAATCAACCAGGGCACACTCGGTATTGGCTTCATTGGCTTGGCAGAGTGCTTGAAGGCACTTGTGGGCAAGCATCAGGGCGAGAGTGAAGAGGCTCAGGCACTGGGATTGAAGATTGTCACATACATGCGTGACCGTGCCAACGACTTCTCAGAGAAGTATCAGCACAACTACAGCATCTTGGCTACTCCAGCAGAGGGATTGAGCGGCCGTTTCACTAAGATTGACCGTAAGGAGTATGGCGTGATAGAAGGTGTGACAGACCGCGACTACTACACCAATTCAAACCATGTGCCTGTATATTATAAGTGTTCAGCCCGTCACAAGGCTGAGGTGGAAGCACCTTATCACGACTTGACCCGTGGTGGACACATCTTCTATGTAGAGATTGATGGTGATGCCACCCACAATCCACAGGTAATTATGAATGTGGTGGATATGATGGATCAACTCAATATTGGTTATGGCTCGGTAAACCACAACAGAAACCGTTGCATGGACTGCGGATATGAAAATGCAGATCCCAATCTGGAGGTTTGTCCTAAGTGTGGCAGCAAGCATATCGACAAGTTGCAACGCATCACTGGCTACCTCGTAGGCACAACCGATCGCTGGAACAAGGGAAAACTTGCAGAACTCAACGACCGTGTGATTCACGTAGATACTCCAAAGGCATAAGTCTTTGAGAAACGAGAAGTAAAATATGATTTCGGTATTAGACATAGTAGAAGACACAATGGTGGATGGTCCTGGCTTCAGGACTTCCATCTATTGTGCCGGATGCCCCAACGCATGTCCAGGCTGTCACAACCCTCAGTCGTGGGACATCAGCAAGGGCCGCATGATGAGCACGGAAGAAATCATGAAGGCGATCAAGGCAGACCCCTTTGCCAATGTAACCTTCTCGGGCGGCGACCCAATGTTTCAACCTGAAGGCTTTGCTGAACTGGCAGAGGCTATCCGCAGGGAGACCGACAAGACCATATGGTGTTGGAGCGGATTTCAGTTTGAACAGTTGGTGAAGCATCCTGCCCAACGTCGCCTGCTGGAACTTATAGATGTATTGGTGGATGGTCCATTTGTGCAGAGACTTCATGATGATGAACTTGTGTTCAGAGGATCAAGCAACCAGCGCATCATCAATGTGAAGAAATCACTGAAGCAGGGCAAGGTGATACTGGAAGAGTTAGATTTGTAGAAAACAACACAGTCAAACGGTCAGATGGTCAGAACATGTCTCTGACCGTTTTTGTATGAAAACAGCAAAGACTCTCAGTGCTTTTCATCACGTAAACCATAGTGAAGGATACTTTTGGGGTAATAATCTTAGAAAAGCAACGTTTTGTGATGCTTAATCAGGGAAAAAGCCGTACCTTTGTGGGACAATACACTCAGGAAATAAGATTGTTTTTATGAAACAGACGAAAATTGTAGCTTCTATCAGTGATCGCCGTTGTGATCAAGAGTTTATCCGCCAGCTTTTTGATGCCGGAATGAATGTGGTGAGAATGAACACCGCCCATGCCTCCGAGGAAGGTATCAAGACCATCATCCAGAATGTTCGTGCAGTGTCACACCACATTGGCATTCTCATTGACACAAAGGGTCCAGAGGTGCGCACCACAAACTGCGAGTCGCCCATTGCCTACAAGACAGGCGAGGTGGTGAAGGTGTATGGCCACCCAGAAGAAGACACTACTCACGATGCAATCAATGTGACATACCCCCATCTCCACATAGACGTGACTGAAGGCTGCCACATCTTGTTTGACGATGGTGCACTCGACATGCTGGTCACATCTGTGAACGGCACAGAGATTGTTGTGGAAGTGCAGAACGATGGAGTGTTGGGCGCACACAAGAGCGTGAACGTGCCTGGTGTGCACATTGACCTCCCTACCCTCACAGAGAAAGACCGCAAGAACATCATGCTCGCTATTGAGCAGGACATTGACTTCATCGCCCATTCTTTTGTGAGAAGCGCAGCAGATGTGCGTGCCGTACAGGCAATCCTCGACGCCTATAATAGCGACATTAAGATTATCAGCAAGATTGAGAATCAGGAAGGAGTAGATAATATAGATGAAATCATCGAAGCATCATACGGTATCATGGTGGCTCGTGGCGACTTGGGCATTGAAGTGCCTATCGAGTGTATCCCTGGCATTCAGCGTCAGATCATCCGCAAGTGCGTGCAGGCAAAGAAGCCTGTGATCGTAGCCACACAGATGCTCCACACAATGATCAATTCCCCTCGCCCCACTCGAGCAGAGGTGACAGACATTGCCAACGCCATCTACTACCGCACAGATGCCCTGATGCTGTCGGGCGAGACTGCCAACGGCAAATATCCTGTAGAGGCTGTGCAAACCATGTCTGCCATTGCCGAACAGGCAGAAAAGGACAAGATGCGCGAGAACAACATCTCGGTTCCTTTCACTCATGAAGATGACATTCGTGAGTTCCTCTCTCATGTTGCCATCCTCTCCACAGAGCAAACTGGCGTGAAGTGCATCATCATCGACTCTTCCACTGGTATCACAGCCCGCAACTTGGCGGCCTTCCGCGGTCCTCATCCTGTGTTGGCCATTTGCTACAACGAGAAACTTCAGCGTCTGCTCAGCCTCTCATACGGCATCAGCTGCGTGTATCACGATGACAACATGGACAAGGCAGAGCTCTTTGAGGTGGCTGTGCGAATGCTGCGACAGATGGGCTATGTGAGCCTTGACGACCGTATCGCATACCTCTCTGGCAATATGGCAGAAGGTGGCAACAAGAAGATGTTTGAGATTCTGACCGTGAGAGAAGTATTTAAAAAGTAATCCTCTCTTGAACTCTCTGGCAAGAAACACTATCCAATAAACACGAGAGATAGAAAAGCGAATCGCTGAGAAGGATTTTTCTTCTCAGCGATTTTTGATGCGACAGCATTATCCACGTGAGTTCAAAGAGATTGCCACATCTCACTCTTATTGTTGATTAAGATGAATAAAAAGGGGACTTGAGAGGATGAAATAGTAGGATTTTTCCATGCCATCTGACATGGAAAATGATTGAAGGGTTCTTCATGCTTCAACGAACAATTGTTCAATGGCAAACGAACAATGCTTCAAGCGCCCATGAACAATGGTGCGATGACCAACGAACCATGCGTGCGTTTTTCCCTTTACAAGCATTGGTTTTTCAAACAACAATAATTTATTGTGTATTAATAAATTATGAACATTCTTGAATAAAGGGACAACATTATATACTGTCTTGGAAGAGTTGCCCTGCGACATGACTTCCCAAAATCATCTCACCATTTTTCTCAGTCAGTTAATCCCATGTAAACAGACCTTGAATCTTTGACAGGAAAAGGAAAGGAAAGAGCGTGATTGGAAAGATATGCTAACAATCGAAATCGACTGTTTCTTCTTCCCATTGCATCGAACTCACGTTTTCTCTATTCAAAAAGATGGGTGAACGCAAAGGCATCAACATCGAATAGCCCCTGATCGCTAAGTTTAATGGTGGAAATGACAGGCAACGCCATGAAGGCAAGTGTCATGAAGGGGTCTTGGAAACTGCAACCTGCTGACTGAGCAGCCTTGCGAAGCGAAAGAAGCTGGGGTGCCAACTGTTCCACTGACAGGGAAGACATCAGGCCTGCAATGGGGAGAGACACCTCTGTAGTGCCACAATCAGAAATGATGAGTTGCCCACCCTGCATCTCGATGAGACGGTTCATTGCCTCCACAATGAGGGCGTCACTCGTGCCTATTGCTATCAGGTTGTGGCTGTCATGAGCCACAGAAGATGCCATAGCAGCATGTTTGAGACCAAAACCCTTCATGAAAGCCACCACTGGTTGAGCACCTGGCCTGTAACGATTGTAGGCAATAACCTTCAGCACATCCTGTTCGGTGTCGGACACCACATGCCCATCCACCACCCGAGGGGTAGCATATTCAGTGGATGTGTAAAGTTGTCCATCAAACGCTCCAATCACCTTCATCCTATCAGACTTTGCCTCCAAACGTATATCATCAAGCGAGATGGGCAATGCCTCAAACCTATTGGGGAAATGATTCTCTTTTGCATGGTCGATGACAGGCGAAACATCTGCATCCTGTGCATCATACACTTTCTGCCCATTGATGAAAGTGGCTCTCACCTGAAAACTCCTCAGGTTATCCACCATAATGAAGTCAGCCCCATCGCCAGGCTGGAGTAGTCCGCTTTTGAAATGATAATGGTCACGTGGATTGACACAAGCCACACGAAGCACATCCCATAAATCATACCCTTCAGCAATGGCACGCTGGACCAGCACATTGATTTCCCCCTGCAACAAGTCATGAGGATTCATGTCATCTATACACAGCATGCAGTCCTCTGGGATGTCACGAATCAGCACCTTTAAAGCATCAAAATTACGAGCCGCACTACCCTCTCTTATGAGAATCTTCATGCCTAACCTCGCCTTCACGATTGCTTCTTCCACACTCTCACATTCATGGTCTGTAGAGATGCCTGCAGCTACATACGCCTTGAGATCATCGCCTGTCAGCCCTGGAGCATGACCATCTATTGGCTTGCCCACCGCTTGAGCAGCCCTGATCTTTTTCCATGTGTCGGCATCATGATGGATGACAGCAGGAGCATTCATCAGTTCAGAGATAAAACCAATCTGTTCCAATTGAAGAAGCTGACCAACCACCTCTGCATCGAGCACTGCACCAGATGTCTCATAGGGCGTGCATGGCACACAGGGACTGGCACCAAAAAGAAAATGGAAGTTCACCTTCCGAGCATCAGACAACAAATACTTGATGCCATCCACTCCCAGCACATTGGCTATTTCATGGGGGTCGGTTGCGGCAGCAATCGTGCCAAGTTTCACCACAGCCTTTGCCCACTCAGACGGGCGCACCATTGTGCTCTCTGTATGAACATGTGCATCAATGAATCCAGGCATGATGTATGCGGCCTCTTCAGGCACATCTGCATGGCGATCCACAGATTTGATTTTTCCCTTTTCCACCCATACTGTACCATCATAAATAGTCTTTTCCACCACATCTACAATATGACCTGTGACAGAAAAACAGGGGAGCGTATTGTATGTCAAACTTAAATCTTTCATATATAGCACCTATTATCACACACTTTGAATGGGGCAAATATAAGAATAATCCTCTGATAAACCACTCTTCTTCGCTCATAAAATGATGAATCAGGTCTTTTTTCTTTCACAACAGCCAACAAAAGAGGATTTAACAAAAGACCTTAAAAACAATTATTGGAAAAGGGAAAAGGCGAGAACTGTACATTCTGCATCAAGAAAAGGTGCTTATCTAAGAAGCAAAGGATATACAACAGAAAATCATGGGATGTATATAGTGAAAGACCCTTACAATGCGTACACGTGGAACTCAACGATTCTGCAAGGAGTTATACCTTACTAATTGGTTTGAGTTCGATGACATAGCCTTTCCCTAAAGAAAGAAGAAGGAGATACCAGGGTGTATCTCCTTCTTCTCTATTGGATATGTCATCTATGATTACTTGAGTTTTGCGATGTTCTCCTGAAGCGTGGCTATCTTGGTCTCTGCATCATGGAGTTTCTTGCGCTCAAGTTCCACCACTTGGGCAGGGGCATTAGCTACAAAACGCTCGTTGCCGAGTTTCTTTTGCACACTCACGAGGAAACCTTGAAGATGCTTGAGTTCTGCTTCCATCTTTTGTATCTCTGCTTCAGTGTCTATGAGATTGCCGAGTGGCACAGCATATTCTGTAGTGCCTACCATGAAGGAACTTGAACCATCGCCCTTAGCAGTCACAAACTGGATGTCGGAAAGGGATGCCATCTTCTGGATGATGGCTGCACAGTCGGCATTGCGAATGTCCAGCGTGGTTTCATCAGTAGCAACCACCTCAAGTGTGAGAGGTTCACGGGGTGAGATATTCTTGCTCTGACGCACAGCACGCACACCTGAAATAATCTGCTTGAGCGTATCAAAACTTGACATCAACTGCATGTCTTCCTCTGTAGGAGCAGGAAGGGACAGCGTATCCACCATGATGCTATCGCCATCCTTGCGCTCAGCGATGTGCTGATAGAGCTCTTCGGTGATGAATGGCATGAATGGATGAATCATCTGCATGAGTTGCTCAAAGAAGCGGAGAGTGGCTGCATAAGTCTGAGCATCAATAGGAGCCTGATAAGCAGGCTTTATCATCTCAAGATACCAACCTGAGAACTCGTCGGTGAAGAGTTTGAACACATTCATGAGAGCCTCGTTGAGACGGTACTTGACATATTGATCATTGATGTCTGCCCATGCCTGCTTGAGGATAGCCTCCATCCAAGCAATCGTGCGCAGGTTCTCTTCTGGCTGAGCAAGTTGCTCATCCACCTGCCATCCCTGCACAAGGCGGAAAGCGTTCCATATCTTATTACAGAAGGCCGCACCCTGCTGACAAAGTGACTCATCAAAGAGAATGTCGTTACCTGCAGGAGCAGAAAGGAGCATACCCATGCGCACACCATCTGCACCGTACTTTTCAATGAGACCTATAGGATCAGGCGAGTTGCCAAGCGACTTAGACATTTTACGCCCCAGTTTGTCACGCACAATACCTGTGAAATATACATTGCGGAAAGGCACATCCTTCAGATATTCCTCGCCAGCCATAATCATACGTGCCACCCAGAAGAAGATAATGTCTGGACCTGTCACGAGGTCTGTTGTGGGATAGTAATAGTTTATTTCCTCATTGTCTGGGTTGTTGATACCGTCGAAAAGGGAAATAGGCCATAGCCAGGAAGAGAACCATGTGTCGAGTGCATCCTCGTCATGACGAAGTTGGTCAATTGTGACATGTTCAAAGCCTTTCAGTTGATGTGCCTCCTCAAGTGCCTCTTCGGCTGAGAGTGCCACTACATACTTCTCTTCCTCTCCTTCTGCTGTTGGGAGGAAATAGGCAGGAATACGATGACCCCACCAGAGCTGACGAGAGATGCACCAGTCCTGAATGTTCTCAAGCCAGTTGCGATAAGTAGTGACATATTTTGTTGGATAGAACTTGATCTTTCCTTCCAATACTGGAGGAAGGGCTATATCTGCAAAATGCCTCATGGAAAGGAACCACTGCTTGCAGAGACGAGGCTCAACGGCAGTGTCCTGATTGCGCTCTGAATAGCCCACCTTGTTGTCATAGTCCTCTACTCTCTCCATGAGTCCTGCCTCCTGAAGGTCTGTGGCAATCTGCTTGCGCACGTCCATTCTATCCTGACCCACATAGAGACCTGCAGCCTCAGAGAGAGTGCCATCAGGATTGAAAATGTCAATTGTATCAAGGTTATGAGTCTTACCAAGTGCGTAGTCATTGGCATCGTGCGCAGGAGTAACCTTCAAGCAACCTGTACCAAACTCGATGTCCACATATCGGTCTTCAATAACAGGAATCTCACGACCTACGAGGGGCACAATTACACGACGACCACGAAGCCACTGGTTCTTGGGGTCTTTAGGATTGACACACATGGCAGTATCGCCCATGATGGTCTCTGGACGAGTGGTAGCCACCACTGCATAATAGCCCTTCGCATCCTTATGGATAACGTTTCCCTCTTCTATATATTGCGATTCTTTCTCTGCAATTCCCTCTGCATGAGCCACATAATACTTGAGGTGGAAGAGGTGACTCTTCTCATCACGGTAAATCACCTCCTCTGTGGAGAGCACTGTCTGCGCCTTCGGATCCCAGTTCACCATGCGAAGTCCACGATAGATGAGTCCTTTCTTGTAGAGATCAACAAACACCTTGAGCACACTCTCGCTGCGCTTCTCATCCATTGTGAAGGCAGTACGCTCCCAGTCGCATGAAGCACCCAGACGGCGCAATTGCTTAAGAATGATGCCGCCATGTTCGTCTGTCCAATCCCAAGCATGCTTGAGAAACTCCTCACGAGTGAGGTCACGCTTCTTGATACCCTGCTCGGCAAGGCGATTGACCACCTTTGCCTCTGTAGCGATAGAAGCATGGTCAGTGCCTGGCACCCAGCATGCGTTCTTACCATCAATGCGGGCCTTGCGAATCAGAATGTCCTGAATCGTGTTGTTGAGCATGTGACCCATGTGCAGCACACCTGTCACATTGGGTGGAGGAATCACGATCGTGTAGGGTTTACGACCATCTGGTTTGCTGGCAAAGAGTTTGTGGTCAAGCCAGTATTGATACCATTTACCTTCAACCTCTGAAGGGTTATAGTTCTTAGCTAATTCCATATATTATTGTATTTATTTTCTTCTTCTATATTAATATTGTGGACATGCGACCTTGACACGCATTTTCCACCCTCTATTCATATCTGATCATCTCAGCGGGCTTGCCAATACTGATGAGGTGTGAACTACCCCAAATGACAAGAGCAGAAATAAGGAGAGTGACCACATTGAGAGCAAAGATGAGCAGCCAGTCAAATTGGATAGGCACAGCATCTATATAATAGACCGACGCATCAAGCGACATGAGACGGAACTGTTGCTGCAACAAGCAGAAGAGCAGTCCCACTGCATTTCCCCAGAGTAGCCCTCTACCCACCAGCATGATACTGAAATGGATGAAGACCTTGCGGATTGATGCGTTGGTAGCACCCAGCACCTTGAGGGAAGCAATCATATTGATGCGTTCGAGCATGACAATGAGCAGACCACTCACCACCGTGAACACACTCACGAGAATCATCAGTACAAGAATCATCACCACATTCATATCAAGCACGGCAAGCCAAGCAAAGGTGTGAGACACCAGATCCTTGATGCTGAACACTCCATAGGTCACACCATTGCGGTCAGTGTCAAGATGGATGAACTGCAATTGTTTGGTGAGGTCGTCCACCTGCTTGAAGTCACTGACACTGATTTCAAGTCCTGACGACTCATCTTTTTCCCACCCGTTGAGTCTGCGCACAGTGAAGATGTCAGCAATGGCATAGTTCTTGTCATAGTCATTCATATTGGTGACAAACAATCCTGCAACCGTGAAACGGCGGGCACGCATTGACTTCTCACCCATAAAGTAGGCAAAAATCTTGTCGCCCACCTTCACACCAAGTTCATTTGCCACCTGACGAGAAAGGAGTATCTCATTGCTCGACTTCTTGGCTGAGAACTGAGGCATCTTGCCCTCCACCAACGACTGACGAAAGAAAGAGAGGTCATAATCCTCCCCCACTCCTTTGAAGGTCAATCCACGGAAGTTCTCATTGGTCTTGAGGATACCTATCTTATTGGCAAAAGCCTGCGTGTGGGTGATACCTTTGACACGGTGCACCTTCTGGTTGAGGGTGTCGTTGGTTATGATAGGCAACATCTCATAGTCTTCATTCTGAGTGAGACTTAGCACCTGAATGTGCCCGCCAAAACCTGTGACCTTCGAACTCACCTCATGCTTAAAACCCAGCACCACACAGAGGCTGATGAGCATGACCGCCACACCAATGGCCACACCAAACATGGCAACACGAATGGCGGGGCGAGAGAATCTTTCCCCATCATCTGCCTTGTCAGCATAGATTCGTCTGGCTATAAAAAGTTCAAATGTCATCCTGAATCAAAAACATCACATACTCAGTGAAATAGGCATCATGCATTGTTGTCCACTCTGCCTGGGTAGGCTTCCAATGCCTTGCGCAGCACAAAGAGGGAGCGCACAAGGTCTTCCTTCTTCAGCACATAGGCAATACGAACCTCGTTCTTGCCTGCACCAGGAGTGGTATAGAAACCTGCAGCAGGAGCCATCATGATTGTTTCGCCCTCGTAGTTGAAGTCGGAGAGACACCATGCACAGAACTTCTCACAGTCATCCACAGGGAGGCGCGCCACAGTGTAGAATGCTCCCATAGGGATAGGAGAATAGACCCCGGGGATGCGGTTAAGTCCATCAATGAGACATTTGCGTCGCTCCACATATTCCTCATAGATGTCACGGCCATATTCTTCTGGAGCATCCAAGCTTGCCTCTGCGGCCACCTGACCAATGAGCGGAGGAGAAAGGCGGGCCTGACAGAATTTCATCACCGCCTTACGAATCTCTTCATTCTTAGTGATGAGAGCACCAATACGAATGCCACACTCACTGTATCTCTTTGAAACAGAATCAATCAGCACCACATTATCCTCAATTCCCTCAAGGTGACACGCTGAGATATAGGGAGAACCTGTGTAGATAAACTCACGATACACTTCGTCGGAGAAGAGATAGAGGTCGTACTTCTTGACCAGATCACGAATCTGGTTCATCTCCCGGCGTGAATAGAGATAGCCCGTAGGGTTGTTGGGATTGCAGATGAGGATGGCGCGGGTGCGCTCGTTGATAAGTTCCTCAAACTTCTCCACCTTGGGCAAAGAGAAACCCTCATCTATTGTGGTGGCAATGGTGCGAATGACCGCACCTGCCGAAATAGCAAATGCCATGTAGTTGGCATAGGCTGGCTCTGGCACAATGATTTCATCGCCAGGGTTGAGACATGCCAAGAAAGAGAACAGCACAGCCTCACTACCACCACTGGTTATGATGATGTCATCGGCTGTGAGATGAATGTCATACTTGGCATAGTAATGAACCAATTTCTCACGATAACTGCGATAGCCCTGTGATGGACTATATTCGAGAATCGTTCGGTCAATATTCTTGATCGCATCAATCGCCACTTTGGGAGTGGGCAGGTCTGGCTGGCCAATATTCAGATGATAAACTTTAACGCCACGCTTTTTGGCGTCTTCGGCTAAAGGAGCCAGTTTGCGGATTGGCGAACTGGGCATTTCCGTTCCTCGAATTGATATTTTAGGCATATCGAACTGGTAATGTGGTTGTCGTTCTGAAAAGTCTTTATCTTTGAAGTCAAACTTTGACTTCATGAAAATTCGTACAAAGGTACGACTAAAAGAGGGAACATACAAATTTATTTGGAATTTTCCGAATAAAAGATTCCCATGCCTGCCCGAACGGCTTGAATTGACTCAAGAGCAGAAAGTCAAAGGCTTATCGGAACAGCCTTCCTTCTCATATCTGCGTCTAAAAAACAATGTGAATATGTCGAACAAAACCTGACAGAAAAATGAACAATGGTGCGATGGGCAATGAACAATGCTTCAAGTGCCAACGAACAATGGTGCGGTGGGCAACGAACAATGCTTCAAACGCCAGTGAACAATGGTGCGTTTTCATTCCTACAACGGTCTGCTTTCGGATTCTCATAAAAGCCTGTGTATCAGAGAAATATTTCTATAGAAAATCAAGCATCAGGCTTCTCCTCAGAAAAGGGAAAGCATTGTCAATAGAGATAGGCAAATGGATCGGAATCGGGTTGTCCCCTATTGCCCCAACACCTTTACTTGAGCGGAAGGGTGAACACAAAGCGAGCACCACCTCTATAAGTCGTGTCGAGTTTGAAAGAGCCTCCAAGCAACTGGGCACTGCGGCGACAAAGATAAAGACCATTTCCAAGACCTTCGCCATAGTAGTCTGTCTTGTAGAACTGATCGAAGATGCGGTGCGATTCATCGGGGTCAATACCAACACCTGTATCCGTCACGATGAAGGAAACAGTTTCGTGGGTCTCCTGACGACAGTTGAGCACAATGCAACCTCTGCGCGTGAACTGATAGGCATTGTCAAGCATCTGGCGAATCACTCTCTTTGGCAATTCATGCACATCAGCATGGATGGTGAGGTCATCGGGCAGAGTGGTCACATAATGCAAAGGAATCATGTGGGGGTGGTCTGCCTTCATCTGACCCACAATCTCACGACAGAGGTCGTTGCAATTCACCACAACAGACTTTTCAAGAGTTGTGATACCTTCAAAGATCATGGCGATGAAGAGTTTCTCCACAAGAGCCTTGATGCCCGCAGCCTTGTCGTGCATCGCCTCTGTGATGGTGCGGAGTTCATCTTCTGGAACATGGCGATGCCCCATGCCGAGCACCTGTGCAAAACCAATCACAATGTTGAGGGGGGTGCGCACCTGATGAGTAATATCTTGCATGAAGGCAATCTTCTTCTCAAGAGATTCCTGTGCCTGCAGGTTGGCCTCCACAAGTTCTCGGTTTCTTTTCTCAATCTCACTATTCACTGCACTCATCTTACCCACATAGGAGTTGATGGATGCCTGCATTTTGCTGAATGTGTTTTGCAACAAGCCAATGGCATCAGGATTGTCGGTCGGCGGGATGATTTCATCAAAATGTCCGGCAGCAATGCGTCGAGTCTGAAGAGCCAATCGGGTGACAGGCTTGAGGGTGCGCCTAATAATCCACCTACACAGGAACAGCAGCACAAGCAATCCTAATGCAATGATGCCCGTCACCATATAGGACAAGTGATTGTAGCCCCAGGGCAGGTCGTCCTCAGGACATACGATGGCAATACTCCAGCCTGTTTGAGACAACGGGCGATAGAACACATAGGAGTTCCTTCCGTTGAAGTTCACTTCTGCAGAGCCTTCCTCTCCATTCACCATACTGTTGGCAAGGGCTATCATGTCAGCATCCTTATCAGGGTCCAGACCCGTGAAGAGAGTCTCTACAGAAAGTTTGGAAGAATCTGGATGGACAAAAAATTCACCATCTTTCCCAACCATGACACAGTAAGCACCCTTTATAGCCATACCGTCCTGAATGGTCTTGTTCAACCAATTGAGCGACACGTCGGTGGCGAGCACACCCACAAAGTTCCGCTCCTTGTCGAGCAGAGGAATGCTATATGAAGTGACCATCTCTGGTATGAAAGAATCATTCCAATATGTATCGAAGTAAGGATCTACCCAGCATGCCTCGTTCTTTATCTTCGGATTGGTGTACCAAGGCAGTTCGTGATAACGGTAATCACCGCTCTCTTGCTCAGAGAAGATCTGGTCTTCTGAGCGATAGGTATATACAGCGAAATATTGTCCCTTGTCTGCAAAATAATAAGGCTCATAAGCAACAGTGCTTCCATGGAAATGGGTGTTGCTATCCACAATACGGCGAGAATACACCCAAGCAGAATCTGCCACGAGGTGGCGTGACTGCAACCATGCAGCGGCTGTTGCAGCAATCTCTACCTCATTGAGCACATTCTCCACACGCATGGAAGTGTTGAGCAACACCTGCTGGGAGTTCTCCATCACCTCATTGTGCAAGAATTCACGAGAGCGGATGGACATGTAACCCAAAGAGATGACGAACACCAACGTGGCAAAGCCCACGATGTAGAGACCTATCAACGTGGAGAGCGAACTTCTTATGTATTCAAGCAGCTTAAACATCGTCTGTGTTCTTTTGGGTGTTAGAGGCTTCGAGAATCAAGTCAAGAATCTTGGTCACCTCGTCACTATTCTTGAGCATGCAATCCACATGCTGGCGCATCTCCTCTTCTGACAAATCTTTGAACTGGGAGGAGATAATCTTGGTTTCATCAACAATGTGATTGATTGGCGTGTTCATCTCATTGGTCATGTGGGTGATCACGGCATTTTTGATGCGGTTGTCCTCAAGCGAAAGTTCATTTGCCCTGGACAATTCCTCATTTCTCTTCTGCAAAACAGTGGTGGACTGCTGAATGTTATTGATATAGTCTCCTAAGGAGTGTTGCATCTTGGCAAAACTATGCTGCATCACAGCAATCTCATTGGATCTGGAATTGTCGGGGGTCTCCACATCAAAGCGACCTTCGCTGAAACTCTTTGCAGAAGTCACCAACTGATGGAGGGGTTTCATGTGGTATCTGATGACTACCACCATGAATGCGATCAAGAACAGAAGTCCTAAGGAAACAATGACAATCAGGGGCGTCTGCAATTCCTTGTATGGTCCGAAAATATCGTCTTCTGGACACACAATGGCTACACACCAGTCCGTCTTGGGAACGGGCTTGTAGAAAACATAATAGTTTTCGCCATCTTTACGCATGATGTGATAACCGCTCTCACCTGCCAGCATGGATCCCGCCATGGCTTCATACACAGAGTCGGGATGCTCCAGGAAGGGAGTGAGAAGAGATTGGCAGTAAAGTTTAGTAGAGTCGGGATGAACCAGATAAGAACCATTCTTGCCCAACATGATGCTGTATGAATTGGGGAAAGGCTTTGTCCCCGATACTGTCTGGGAGAACCAAGAGAGTGATATATCTACTGCCAGCACGCCTATATTCCATCCATCATTGTTGTGGATAGGCATGCAATAAGATATGATGTGGTCATGCACAAAAGTGGAATCCTCTGCAAAGTCGTCTCGGTAGGAGTCTGTCCAATAAGGAGCATTGAGCAATCTCGGAATGAGATACCAGTCCATGTGGAAATACTTGTACTTTGCACTGCCCTCTTGCCTCGTATATACTGTGTCATTGACTATATATGAGTTGGCAGAGAAATATTCTCCTCTATCTATATAGTAATAGGGCTCAAAAGCAATGGAACAACCGTAGAGGTGGGGATTCATCTTGAGAATCTGAGCACTATAGACGAACATGGAGTCTGGCTTACGCACATTGCGCTCTACGACCCACAAGGTGTTGTTGGCCGCAAACTCCACCTCACTGATTGTGTTGCTTGCCTGTAGCAATGTGTTCTCCAAGGCTTGATTGGCTCTTTCAAATGCTTTCTCTTCAATTGCCCTATGGGAGAAATGAAACAACATGGTGATGGAAATGACAAAGAGAAGAACAACAACTACAGACACCCAGAGGGTGAGTCGGGCTGTGAGAGAGCTGTTGAAATATGCTATTATTTTCTTTATCATTAATCTTGTTGTAATATAGTGGAGTGATGAGTGAAATGATTATTCCGTGAGCCAAGGTCTTGGGATGGCTACTTGTTCCTTTTTGCCAATGAGTTCTTCGTAAGTCACATCTCTATTGAGCATGCGGGCATCTCTCATCAGCCTGTTGGCAAGCCTTACCATGTCGGGACGCAATCTGTACTCACGTTTGCCTGTTTCCATATTGGTCTGCAATCTTAGCACTTCCTTGAGCATCAGAGTTTGTATCGTACGATTGCTTCGCTCTCTATTCATTCGGAGGTATTTCATAGCAATATCCAATGCCTGCTCGGGGTGAGCGGCAGTCCATTCCCATCCTCTACGTGAGGCTTCGGCAAAACGTTTCATCTGAGTTCGATGCGCATCATAGTATTCTTTCTTGACATAAACACCGTTTTCCTGAATGTTGTAACCATTGTCGGCAAATCTATAGACGGTATGCTCTGGCATCTTGAAGCCCGCCTCTTTCAACTGCAGCACCTCCCAGTAGCTGACCATAGAGGCTACATCCACCGCTTTTGAAAGGAAAACATTGATACCTGACGCAAAGAAAACATATTCGTAGTTCAGATTATATTTCCTATCAAGAATATAAGTCAAGTAGTTGGTTTCGCTCGTATAGACACCCATGCGCGCGCCCTTCTGTGTGAGAGGGTTCTGTCCTTTGCTGGAAACAAGCATGTAACTGCTGTTCATAGAGGTTTGGAATACATTGACCAATGGTCTGCCATCGGCAATAGTGGCCATGGCTGTCATGAGGCTGAACACACCAGCATCACAGCCTCCTTCTTGATCGAACACCTTCTCGTATGTGCTAGTGGTTAGTAACGGATGCTCTATCTGCACATCTAAACCAGCATCCTTGTAGAATCCCTTCTCCTTTGCCACATAATAGCCTGTGAAATCCACATGAGGAGTCCATGCCATACATACAACAAACTTATCAGCCCCCATCACTGCAATGCTTGACATTGCAAAGATTAAAGCAAATACGCCTCTATATTGATAGGCTTTTAAAGTATGTATCATGTTCTTCAACAGCATATAGTCGAGCACTTTATCATTTATATATATTGTGTGTATTGATTTAATTGGCGGTGAGACAAAAGGCATGGGCATTTTTATAAACCTATAGTCCAACTTGGGACTTGCAGGTATATACCCTTAGTTTGTTGTCAATTCCTCTTTCTCAGTCTCTCTCATCGGAAAAGATCCCAACCACTTCATTTGCTTGATGCACCATGACTGTCTTCGGTACATGTAACTGGTAGGACTTGCCGAGTTCATCTTGATGGGATTTGGCAATGTGATAGCAATCATGGCGCATTGATTACGAGTGAGGTCTTTAGCATCACAGCCGAAGTGTTCTTGTGCCACAGCCTGAGCTCCGTAGATACCATCGCCCATCTCTATCGTGTTGAGATATACCTCCATGATGCGATGCTTGTCCCACATAAACTCTATGAGCACAGTAAAGTAGGCTTCCACACCTTTGCGGAACCACGCCAACTTGCCCGAAGAACTTGTAGGGAAGAGAAATACATTCTTGGCAGTTTGCTGACTGATGGTCGAACCACCTCTAAAACGTTCCCCTTCATTGCGTTCATCTATCACCTTTTGAATGGCTCCCCAATCAAAGCCATTATGTGTCAAAAAATTCTGATCCTCACACGACATCACTGCCAAAGGCAGGTTCGGTGATATTTCTTCAAGAGGCACCCAAGAGTGATGCCATCTGATGGTTTCTCCTCTGCCTACCTGCTCACATGCACGAATAAACATCAGAGGAGAAGTGTATACGGGTATGAACCTAAACAAGAAAACAAGGAGGATGCTGCCTGCCAACAAGACAATCAGTGTCCACTTGATAAAACTCCCTGTCTTGGAAAAGATATTCCGCATTAACTTCTTTATTCAGTTTTTCATGATCCGGCAAGATAATGCTGAGATGGGATGGCCTCAGCATCACCTTGCCAGACTTTTTTTCTCAGCTTTCAATCTAACATCTACAGTAATCTATCAAAAATTACTGAAGTGTACCTTCGTTAGCGGCCTGAATCATTGACTCTGAAGCATAGAGGAATATCTCCACACGACGATTCTGTTCACGACCTTCCTTTGTTGCATTGCTGGCAACAGGGTTGTTCTCACCAAAGCCTGTGCTGCTTTTGATCTGACTGTGACCTGCACCCTGAGCCAAGAGGTAAGACTTGACAGCATCAGCACGCTCCTGGCTGAGCTGGATGTTCTTCTGTACACTTTCTTCTGCTGTAGAACCTCTAAAGCCTGTGTTGTCTGTATAACCCTGGATAGCCACGTCGCAGTCTGGGTATGCCTTGAGCACATTGTTAGTGAACTGTGTGAGGTTGCTCATTGCTGTGCTGCTCAACTGAGACTTGCCAGAACTGAAGAGGATGCCAGAATCGAAGGTGACCTTCACTGCGTCAAGACCATTGTTGTCCTTGACTGACTGCACCTGTGCATTCTGTACCTGCTCTGCAGCAGCCTTCATCTTGTCCATCTTTTTACCGATCAAAACACCTGCGCCTGTACCAACAGCAGCGCCAATACCTGCACCAATGAGTGTTCCTCCTGCATTTCTGCCAATCAGATTGCCAACCATTGCACCCAAACCTGCACCAGCACCACCACCGATGAGACCACCTTTGGTTGTATTATTCATGCCACATCCCGAGAGGATGATAAGAGTTGCCATTATGACGGCACTAAATTTGAACTTCTTCATAATTTTTCTTTTTTTTAAAATGAATGACTTTACCAATTGATTTGTTGTCTTAGTGTATAATCTGAGTACAAATATCGTGATTTATGTTGAAATACAACAACATTCTACCAAATAAATTTAAGAATAAACGATATTTTCGCAAATATTCAGTAATTTTGTGGTTCGAAACGTGGAATCACGTAGGAAAAGCATTCATAAATCATCAAAAGAAAGAATAGAATTAGAAAATGGCAACAGAATTGAAAAGCCTCACCAAACGCTCTGAGGATTACTCTAAATGGTATAATGAGTTGGTGGTGAAGGCAGAGTTGGCTGAACAGGCTGACGTGAGAGGATGTATGGTTATCCGTCCATACGGATATGCTATCTGGGAAAAGATGCAACGTGTACTTGATGATATGTTTAAGGAGACAGGTGTGCAGAATGCCTACTTCCCACTCCTCATCCCTAAAAGTTTCCTTAGCAAGGAGGCTGAGCATGTGGAAGGTTTCGCCAAAGAATGTGCTGTGGTCACTCACTATCGCCTGAAGACAAATGAGACTCACGATGGTGTGATAGTAGATCCTGAGGCCAGACTGGATGAAGAGCTCATCATTCGTCCTACATCTGAAACCATCATCTGGAACACTTATAAGAACTGGATTAAATCATACCGTGACCTGCCTATCCTTTGCAACCAATGGTGTAATGTGATGCGTTGGGAGATGCGTACCCGTCTCTTCCTCCGCACCTCTGAGTTCCTTTGGCAAGAAGGACACACAGCCCACGCCACTCGTGAGGAAGCGGAAGAACGTGCACAACAGATGCTGAGGGTGTATGCAAAGTTTGCAGAAGAGTATATGGCTGTGCCTGTTGTTCAGGGTGTGAAGAGCGAGACTGAACGTTTTGCTGGTGCGCTCAACACCTATACGATTGAGGCAATGATGCAGGACGGTAAGGCTCTCCAGAGCGGTACGAGCCACTTCCTCGGTCAGAACTTTGGCAAGGCATTTGATGTGCAGTTCCTCAACAAGGAGAATAAACCTGAATACGCATGGGCTACTTCATGGGGTGTTTCCACTCGTCTCATGGGTGCTCTCATCATGACTCACTCTGACGACAACGGTCTTGTGCTCCCTCCAGCCCTCGCTCCACTTCAAGTGGTCATCATCCCTATTGGCAAGGGTGAACAGATGTCTGTACTTGACGAGAAGGCAGAAGCGATAATGAAGAACCTTAAGGCTATGGGGGTGAGTGTGAAGTATGACAATGCTGACAACAAACGTCCTGGCTTCAAGTTTGCTGACTATGAACTCAAGGGTGTGCCAGTACGTATTGTGTTGGGAGCTCGTGACTTGGAGAAGGGCATTGTAGAGGTGATGCGTCGTGACACACTTGAGAAAGAGAATGTGGCACTTGAAGGCATTGAGGCATATGTGAAGAACCTGCTCGACGAGATTCAGAAAAACATCTACAAGAAGGCTGTGGACTATCGTGATGCCCACATCTACGAATGTGACAACTACGAGGAGTTCAAGGAGCGTGTGAAGAACGGGGGCTTCTTCCTCTGCCACTGGGATGGCACAGAGGAAACAGAAGCCAAGATCAAAGAGGACACACAGGCTACAATCCGTTGTGTGCCTTTCATGTTCGAGCAGACTCCAGGCGTTGATATGGTGAGCGGAAAGCCTGCCACTCAGCGTGTGCTGATTGCAAGAGCATATTAATCATAAGCGACAGAAAGGGACTATTCCTCCAAGGATTGCCCCTTTCTCAAAAGAAAAGAATGAAGAAACTTTCATTATCCCTCATATTTGTGCTGATAGGTCTCTGCCTGTCAGCACAAAATGATTCTACCCTCTTCATGCATCAGTTATGTGTCCTTGAAGGGGTAAGCGATGTCAAGCCACTTGAATCTTCCAAGTTTAAGGAAAAGTATGTAATGAAAGTAGAACAGCAGATAGATTGGAAGAGCAAGGAAAAGGGAACTTTTGGTGAAAGAGTGATTGTTGGTTACAAGGGAGCAGATCGACCCACGGTCATAGTGACTGAGGGATACTCTGCTGCTTACGGCATAGATCCAGAATACGAAGAGGAACTCTCCAGCATGTTGAATGCTAATGTGGTAATCTGTGAGCACCGATATTTTGAAGAAAGTACACCTCAGCCCACCAATTGGGACTATATGACAGTGGACAACTCTTTGGCAGACCTACATCATGTACGCCTGTTGCTGGGACAAGTTTTCACTGGCAAATGGATCAGCACAGGTATCAGCAAAGGTGGACAAACCACAATGTTCTATCGTGCCACCTATCCCAACGATGTAGATATGAGCGTGAGTTACGTTGCTCCTCTCAATCGTGGCATTGAAGATGGACGACATGAGCCCTTCTTGGCAAAGAAAGTAGGCACAAAGAAGGAACGCAAAGATATTGAAAAGGCGATGCAGGAAATCATGAGGAGAAAGGGTGAACTCATGCCTCTCTTCAAAGAGTACAGCAAGAAAAAAAACTTTCACTACTACATTCCAGAAGAGGACATCTTTGATTATTGTGTGCTTGAACTTCCATTTGCACTTTGGCAATGGGGCACTCCTGTGGAGATATTACCAAAGGCCGATGAAAGCAATGAGGCATTCTTCAATTGTCTAATCAAAATTGCAAGCCCCGACTATTTTGCTTATCCCAATCAGTATCTGCCATTTGACGTACAGGCAGTAAGGGAACTCGGCTACTATGGCTACGATCTCAAGCCCATCAAGAAATGGGCTTCGGTGAAGAGCACCAAGAATTACCTGCGAAAAACCATGCTACCTGACAGTCTTCGCCACTATGACTTTGACGCCACGCTCTACCGTCGCACCATCAAGTTCTTAAAAGAAGAAGATCCTACACATATATTTATATATGGGGAATACGATCCTTGGAGTGCAAGTGGCGTATGCACATGGCTAAATTGCAAGAAGAAAAAGAACATGCGCATCTATGTGCAACCCCATGGTAGCCACAAAGCACGCATTCGTACCATGCCAACAGAAGTGCAGAAAGAAATCATCGAGAGACTGACAGAATGGCTGAAATAATTGGCTCGGCATTTCTTTTGTGAAAAGGACATCACTAAAGCGACAAAAGTAAAAAGCCAATTTATTATTAATAAGTATTTCAACGGTTTATGGATTTCAGATATTCAACTACAATAAGACGCATCCTTGGTTATAGCAAGGAAGAAGCACTCAGACTCAACAATGACTATATTGGTCCAGAGCATCTCTTGCTCGGTCTGATTCGCGAAGGGGAAAGTCATGCAATAGAAGTGCTTCGTCGCAACTTCTATGTTAATATTCCAACAGTGAAAGAAGCCATCGAACGTGCAGTGAAGAATGGTAACAGCATACCTCCTTCTGCTGACATCGAACTGAATCAGACAGCCAACACCATCATGCGACTCATGGTGCTTGAGACTCGTTTGCTCAAGAGTGCAGAAAGTGATGCAGAACACCTCATCTTGGCTATCTTGAAGCAAAATGACAACTTAGCGGCTCGCATCCTTAATGATAGTGACGTGACCTATAAGGAGTTCTACCGCTCTACGACTGCTCCTGCCACAACCAACAAGACAGACAAAACCGACACCACAGTGAAGAACAATGTGGACTTTGACGACGAGGAGGAAGAAGATGAAGGGAGCGACGCACCTACAACAGCTGGCAATACCAGCAGTTCCGCCACTGCTCGCACAACCAAGCGCACAAACTCTGACACACCAGCCATAGACAAGTTTGCTTTCGACCTCACTCATGCTGCTGCTGAAGGAAAACTTGATCCTGTGGTGGGCCGTGACAAGGAAATAGAGCGCTTGGCGCAGATCCTTTCTCGCAGAAAGAAGAACAACCCTGTCTTGATAGGCGAGCCTGGTGTTGGTAAGAGTGCCATCGTAGAGGGGTTGGCCAGCCGCATCAATGAACGCAAGGTCGCTCGTGTCTTATTCGACAAACGTATTGTCAGTCTCGACATGGCAAGCGTAGTAGCAGGCACAAAATATAGAGGACAGTTTGAGGAACGCATGCGCAGTATCATCAATGAACTTTCCACACATCCTGACATCATCGTATTCATAGATGAGATTCACACCCTTGTGGGTGCAGGCAATCAAGCAGGACAGATGGATGCCGCCAACATGATGAAGCCTGCTCTGGCACGTGGTGAACTCCAGTGCATTGGTGCTACAACACTTGATGAATACCGCAAAAGCATTGAGAAGGATAGCGCACTTGAGCGACGTTTTCAGAAAGTAATTGTGGAACAGACCACCGCAGAAGAGACACTCACTATTCTTCATAATATCAAGGAACGATATGAGGAGCACCATCATGTCACCTACACCAACGAAGCCCTTCTGGCATGTGTCAAACTAACAGAACGCTATGTCAGCGACCGCTATTTCCCAGACAAGGCTATTGATGTGCTTGACGAAATGGGGGCACGCACTCACATCATGCATGTGGATGTACCAGCCGATATTGAGAAGAAGGAACTGGAACTCATTGATCTCAACAAACAGAAGGCAGAAGCCATCAAGAATGAGAACTATGCACTGGCAAGTGATTGCCGTGACCAAGCAAAGCAGGTGGAGGCGGAACTCTCTCGTATGCGCCAGGCATGGGAAGACAGCATGAAAGAGAAGCACCATAAGGTGACAGAAGAAGATGTGGCCCAAACCGTATCTATGATGACAGGTATTCCTGTAAACAAGATGGCCAATGCGGAGGGGCTTCGTATGAAGGGCATGCGACAGACGCTCAAGGATAGTATCATCGCACAAGATAGTGCTGTGGACAAACTCGTCAATGCCATTCAGCGCAGTCGTGTAGGTCTTAAAGACCCCAACCGACCTATCGGTACATTCATGTTCCTTGGTCCAACAGGCGTGGGAAAGACATTCCTCGCCAAGAAGTTAGCCGAACACATGTTTGGTTCTGCTGATGCACTCATCCGTATTGACATGAGCGAGTATATGGAGAAGTTCACAGTCTCTCGCCTCGTGGGTGCGCCTCCTGGATATGTAGGCTATGAAGAAGGAGGCATGCTCACAGAGAAAGTACGTCGCAAGCCCTACTCCATTGTGCTTCTTGACGAGATAGAGAAGGCTCATCCTGATGTGTTCAATCTCCTGCTTCAAGTGATGGATGATGGTCGATTGACCGACACTCAGGGACGCACTATCGACTTCCGCAACACGGTCATCATTATGACCAGCAATGTTGGCACTCGCCAGTTGAAGGAGTTTGGACGTGGTGTAGGATTCTCTGCTATGGCAGGGAAGGACGAGAAAGAGGTTTCACGTTCTGTGATTCAAAAGGCACTCAACACACAGTTCTCTCCTGAGTTCCTTAACCGTATCGACGAAATTATCACCTTCGACCAACTTGAACTTGATGCCATCCTCCAGATTATATCTCTTGAACTCAAAGGACTCTACAAGCGTGTTGAAGACTTGGGCATACATCTTGAGATCACTCCACAGGCCCAAAAGTTCATTGCCGAAAAGGGCTACGACAAGCAGTTTGGTGCTCGTCCACTCCGTCGAGCCATTCAGCAACATCTTGAAGACCGCATCTCTGAAATGCTTGTGGAGGAAGAAGTCCAGTCAGGCGACACACTCTTAGCAGAACTCAAGGATGATAAAATTGTAATCAACGGAAAATCATCTTAGGCATTGAAAGGCTCCAACTTCCCTATCCGACAAAATGTCAGTCATTCTCATGACTGGCATTTTTTTTGCCCTAAAGCCTGCATCGTAATAACATTATATAAAACTATATTTCAATATGGCACAACAAGGTAACATCGGGGTTACAACCGAGAACATATTCCCCGTCATCAAAAAATTTCTCTATTCAGACCATGACATCTTTATCCGTGAAATCGTCAGCAATGCAGTAGATGCCACTCAAAAGCTCAAGACACTTGCCAGCAAAGGCGAACTCAATACAGAGGCAGGCGATCTTACCGTACATGTGAAGATAGACAAGGAGGCTGGCACACTCACAGTCAGCGACCGTGGTATTGGTATGACAGAGGAAGAAATTGACAAATACATCAATCAGATCGCTTTTTCTGGCGCTAATGACTTCCTTGACAAATATAAAGAAGATGCCAACGCCATCATTGGACATTTCGGTCTCGGTTTCTACTCCTCTTTCATGGTCAGCAAGAAAGTAGAGATCATCACAAAGAGTTGGAAAGAAGGCAGCAAGGCTGTGAAGTGGAGTTGCGATGGAAGTCCTTCATTCACCATAGAAGATACCGACAAGACCGATCGTGGTACAGAAATTGTGATGTATATTGACGATGATTGCAAGGATTTCCTTGAGCAATATAAAATCTCTGAACTTCTTGGCAAATACTGCAAGTTCCTCCCTGTGCCTGTAGCCTTTGGCAAAAAGACCAAATGGGACGACAAGGAGAAGAAGAGCGTGGAGACAGACGAGGACAATATCATCAACGACACCACCCCACTCTGGACTCGCAAACCATCTGAACTCAAAGATGAAGACTACAAAGAGTTCTACAAGAAACTCTACCCCATGAGCGATGAGCCTCTCTTCTGGATTCACCTCAATGTGGATTACCCATTTAATCTCACTGGAATCCTCTACTTCCCAAAGGTGAAGAGCAACCTCGACATTCAGAAGAACAAGATTCAGCTCTACTGCAACCAAGTCTTTGTGACCGATAGTGTAGAGGGCATCGTGCCAGACTTCATGACTCTCCTTCATGGTGTAATAGACTCTCCAGACATTCCTCTGAACGTAAGCCGCAGCTACTTGCAGAGTGACTCCAACGTGAAGAAAATCTCTACATATATATCCAAGAAGGTGAGCGACCGCTTGGCTTCTATCTTCAAGACCGACCGCAAGCAATTTGAGGAAAAGTGGGACGACATCAAGATCTTCATCAACTACGGTATGCTATCCGAGACAGACTTCTACGACAAGGCAAAGGCATTCGCGCTTCTCAAGGATACCGAAGGTAAAATGTACACACACGAAGAGTACCAGACACTCATCAAGGGCGAGCAGACCGACAAGGACGGCAACCTCGTGATTCTCTATGCCAACAACAAGGACGACCAGTTCAGCTATATCGACGCCGCAAATGCTAAGGGCTACAATGTACTTCTGATGGATGGTCAGTTAGACCCTGCCCTGTGCAATCTCTACGAAGAGAAGATGGAAATAACTGACGCTAAAGACAAGCACTGTCGATTCACCCGTGTGGACTCAGATGTAGTGGATCGTCTCATCGTAAAGAATGATGACAAGAAAGAAGAACTTCCTGAAGACGATAAGAAGTCACTCACTGAGACCTTCAAGAATGCCCTTCCCAAACTCGACAAGATTGAGTTCAACATAGAGCCACAAGCACTTGGAGAGACCGCCGCACCTGTCATCATGACTCAAAACGAGTATATGCGTCGCATGAAAGACATGTCACGTCTGCAACCAGGCATGGCATTCTATGGAGAGATGCCAACCATGCTCAATCTTGTGCTCAATACAGACCACTCACTCATCAAGCAGAGTATCAAAGAAGCCAAACCAGAAGTGGTTAGCCAACTCATAGACTTGGCTCTCCTCCAGAATGGTCTCCTCCGTGGTGAAGCACTCAACAATTTCGTGAAACGTAGCATCGATTTGATCTAACATATATTACATATCCACATCATTGACTCCGAGAGATGGAAGACTCCCACCTCTCGGAGTTTTCTTTATCTGTTCCATCTCATGGATGCCCAACATACTTTCATGAAATGTTTTTCAAGACAAAATAAAAACCCTCATCACTTTTCATAAAAAAACAAAAAAGGAAATAAAAAATTCTATCTATATTTGTATAATTCAAATGATAAATATATCTTTGTTGTCACGAAAAAATGGAATGAACAAATAAATTATGAGCCTATGGATTTCTATGATGTACTGATTAAGACCGAAAAAGGAGAAGGTTTTTTGATTGAGGTCGAGGCATCGTCAGTTGCTGAAGCTGAGGACATCGCCAATTTAATGATTGGCACAAACAATCCAGCACAAATCTCTCATTTGTAGTAGAAAGACTGTGCTGTACCACCCTTATTATATCACCTACTAATCAAAAAAACATTCACCATGAAATGGGTTTATCTTCTATCTTTAGCCAGCCTTGCTGTGCTAACCACTATCACTACAGGTTTTGCAGGCAATAATAGCACGCATACAGGCTATCCCCCTCAAAACACAACTAAAGCCATTAAAGGAGAAAGCACATACTTATCTCCCGACCTTGCCATGGAAGGTCTGCATGGAAAAGTGAAGCGTGTGACACTCCAGAGATACTATACAAACAAGAATTTCGACATTGAAGGTGAAAACTTTCTGGAATGTGACACCATCAATTACACCCGCAAAGGCAAGATGCTAAACTACCGCACTTATGATCTCTCCAAACCCATCTACCAGCAATGCGTGAAGAGAAACAGGTCTGGACAGATAGAACGATTTGAATGCAGAGAGATAGAAGATCCAAGCGGAATGGGACCAGACATCTATCTGGATCAAGATGTTATCACCTACGATGAGTTGGGACACAAAACAAAAGTAAAGAACCAAACCATTGTGGAAGAAAGTGAGAGCACATACCATTATGACTCTGAACAAGACGGACTACTCATCCGACTTGTCATTCACAAAAAATTTGTGGAGAGAACAGAATACTCTGACATCAGCTACACCTACACAAAGAAGGACGAGCATGGCAACTGGCTCGACCGCAACACCACAAATCACTTCTCCACTACAGAATCAGGATATAAAGATGAAGCCATCTCCTACCAAAGAGAGATTCGCCAGATTGAGTATTACTAATCATACATCAATAAGAATTCGATAAAGTCATCACACCCTACGCATATTATTAGGATTGTAAATAAAGAAAGATGATCAAAAGAAAGGAATATGATTGAACAGACAAAGTGTCAACAATAAAAGACCATCTATCCCTTCCTCCATTCCCGTCAAACTCATATCAAATAATGGTGATAGAAACTCAATAACGGGACGAATATATTAATAATTTAAAATTGGTTCATCCCCGAATTGCGTTGGTTTTGTCATGCAATCCGAGCAGTAGTAGATTGAAGTATTCGTGGTCTCTATAGCCATAGGCCCTGCGCTTCATGACCTTGATTTTATTGTTAATGCCTTCAA
>JAAYDO010000151.1 GCA_012729225.1 Bacteroidales bacterium
ATGGCATGGGCACAATGATGCACATTCGTGACGTGATGGGCGAGGAGTATGTGGTGACTGCACATTCATACGACTGGTATTCTCAGTGGGAAAACAACCAGCAATTGGGACGTGATTATATAGTTACGTCTCTGACATGGAGAACGTATTATAAGTCTATTCTGACCACTAACTTGCTGATCAAGGCAGTGAATCCTGAGACTGCATCGCCAGAACAGATGCAGTATCTCGCTGCGGGTAAGGCATATCGTGCAGGTCTCTATTTGGATTTGGCAAGAATGTATGAGTTTTTGCCTAATGACGGCACGGAGCAGATCAATGCTGATGGCAAGGATGTGTTTGGATTGACTGTTCCTTTTGTGCTTGAGAACACAACAGAGGAAGAGGAGCGTCGTAATCCCCGTGCTACCCATACTCAGGCTTTCAATTATATCGTAAAAGACTTGAAGGAGGCTGCAGCCATCTATAAAGAGAATGGCAGTATGAAGGATAAGCAATTGCCCAGTTCTTCTGTCGTGTGCGGTCTTTTGGCTCGTGCATATATGTGGCATGGATCTTTCTTGAAGGAGTTTGGCGAAAAGTATGATACGCTTTCTGCTAATAAATGCTTCAAGACTGCTGCTGAATACGCTTATGAGGCTCAAGGGGGTGGTAAGGTGCTCACCGAGGCTCAGTGGACCGATACAAAGACAGGGTTCAACACTATCAATGACTCATGGCTTTGGGCGTTCACCACTTCTAAGGAAAACCAAGCAGTGAAAACAGCCATCTGTAACTGGATTTCTTGGGTTTCAAATGAAACGACTTTTGGATATGCAGGTGCTGGTCCTATCGTTAAGGTTAATCCAGCATTCTATGACCGCATCCCAACATCTGACTTCCGCAAACTGTCGTGGAAGGCACCAGAAAACAGCACTCTCTATAAGAAAATGTCTTATTGTGATGAGAAGGTTTTCAATGGACTGCCAGACTATGCTTCTTTGAAGATACGTCCTGGACAGGGTGATGTTTCCGAGGCTTCTGTGGCTTGTGCCGTATCTGTGCCTCTTATGCGTGTGGAGGAAATGTACTTCATTGAGATGGAGGCTTATGCTCAGATGGGGCAGGATCAGAAGGCTGTGGATTTGCTGACTTCTTTCATGACGAAGTATCGTGATGAGAAGTATAGTTTCAAAGGCGGTGACATTATTGATGAAATCTTCTTCCAGAAGCGAGTTGAGTTCTTCGGTGAAGGACAAAACTATTTTGACTACAAGCGTCTGAACAAAGGTGTGACTCGTGGCTTTGAGGGAACAACTTTCGGTCCAGATGCTCAGATGAACACGACGACTCGCCCAGCATGGATGAACTTTGTGATTGAGATTGGCGAAATCAACAATAATGACTCTATCCGTTCTTTCAACAACCCTAATCCTTCAGATTGTTACGAGAGGACACGTTTTTAATTAAGAAATAAAAAAGAAGATAATATGAAAGCATTAAATAAATTTGTATTAGGCCTCTGCTCTGTCGCTCTCTTGGTGGCTTGCTCTTCAAGTGACGACTATTCAGCAGGTCAATGGAATGCGGCGGACGGTTATGCTAAAGTGGCTTTTGCAAAGACTTCTGTCAAGGAAGAATTGGATCCTTCTGATCCTTGCAAGGCTAATTTTACTCTCACTCGTGAAAATACAGAGGGTGAGCTGACTGTTCCTGTCAAGATTCTTTCAAATACAGATGATGTATTTGTAGTTTCTCCTGCCACTTTTGCTGATGGAGAAAAGGAGGCGGAAATGAGTGTAACCTTCAACAACGCAAAGGTGGGTAATCCATACACACTTGAAGTGGTGATAGAAGGTGATCAATACGTGTCTTTCTACTCTTCAGATGTGAAGATGTCTTATACGGTTACTCGTGTGAAATGGAATCGTGTGGGATACTACATTGACAAGACTACAGGCGAGAAGGTAGAGGGAATGGCGATGTACACTGACGACTTGGTCAATTCTTTTGGTTGGTCAACAGGCACGCCAAGTTACCCTGTTCCTCTTGAAGAGCGTGATGATAAACCTGGTGTTTTCCGTTTGATAAATGCTTATGGTGAGTATTACCCATGGAATGAAGATGGGGATTACAATCCAGATGTGAATGGTTATATAGTCATTGATGCGACTGATCCTGCTAATGTGTATATTCCAGAGGTAGCGGAACTTCCTACTGATTGGGGTTATGGAAAATTCCTCGTTTGGAGCATGGCTGGCTATGAGATGAGCAGAAATGGCTTGGCAATTGATGAGGTGTCAGAATATATGGGTAAATATGAGAATGGCAAGATTACATTCCCCGCAGGTGCTCTTCTCTTCGGATGTGGTAGCGGATACGATGCCGCCAACAATGCTGGCGCTTTCTGCCTCGTGATAGACCCGTCCAAGGATCTCTATAAGGCTGACATCTCCAAGGACTTCAAGTGGGATTTGTTTGGTGAGGACAAGGAACTCAAGTCTGAACTTTTCGACACCAGTTCTACCATTAATATATATAAGGGTACTTGTACCACAACAACAGATGACTGTGACAAGAGATTTGCCGAGGAGTATGGTACGCTTTATCGTGTGGAAGCTCCTTATGCAAAAGGACATGACCTCTACTTCTGTGTGAACAAGAAAGGACAGGTCGTTGTGCCCGCAGGATATGGAAAGCAGCCTATCGGAGTTAAGGCTCTTGATAAGGATGTGTATGCTTCCATCACCCCAGAGTCTTCTTTTGAGGAGAAGGTGATTACTTTGATTATCAACTTCACAGACGAGAATGGCACGATGGATTATGGCACGAAGAATGAGGTGATTTCACTTCGAGGCGTTGCAAAGTGATGAAAGGCTGTGACCTGATTCTGTCGCATTGAGGGGAAAGTCAAAGAGTGTATAAGAGTGGAAGAAGAACACTCAAGTGAGGGGCTTCCATCTCTCTATATTGTATCTCTGATGTAGTATATAATATATAATGTGAGATATAATATATGAGTAACCTCTAAACTTTAATCTCCTCTTGTGCACATGTACGTTCGCACGTATAGATTTAACGGGAAAAGGCTGATTCCTCTATCAGGAATCGGCCTTTTCCCGTTTCTTTTCTCTTTTCTTTTCCTGAAAACAGCAGGTATATATCTTGTGACCAGCAACCATATGGTATTCGACCAGCAACCATATGGTATTTAGTCACGAACCATATGGTATAGCGAGGGGGTAAATAACGTGAGTCCAATGAAATCAGGAGAACATCTGATTTCTGCAGGTGTCTCTCGGAGATCCTCATTCCTGCCCCTTCTTTTTGTCCTCAGTAAAGACCAGTCCGCATCCTCTGTGAAGACCGCCCTGCGTCACCAGTA
>JAAYDO010000198.1 GCA_012729225.1 Bacteroidales bacterium
ACTGAGAAAAGGAGAATATCTGGCCATCTGTGGCAACACGCTTCAGTTAGGTGAATGGCAACATGCCAAGAAAATGGCATTGGTGCACCTGCAAGAGTGGGCTGTGAATTTAGATGCAGACCTCATGTTTGATGAGATAGAATATAAATATGTGGTGGTGGATGCTGAAAACAACATCTTGCAATGGGAAGAAGGAGAGAACAGAAAACTCAACTGTCCCAAACTGGATGCCAAAGAGATGTGGATCAAGACAGACGAACGCCTGAAACTAAACAGAGACAGTTGGAAGGTGGCAGGTGTTGTAGTGCCCGTCTTTTCCCTCCGTTCGGCACGAAGCTATGGCGTGGGTGACTTTGGAGACCTGAAAGAGTTGATCAAGTGGGTAGTGAAGACTAAGATGCACGCCATACAGATTCTGCCCATCAATGACACCATGACCACAGGCACATGGCAGGACTCCTACCCATACAATGCTATCTCGGTCTTTGCTCTTCATCCTCTCTACTGTGATATTCAAGCACTTCCTCAACTGAATAATCGCCTGATGATGGAAAAGTTTCTCATCAGACAGCAAAAGTTAAACGCATTGAAGGAACTGGACTACGAACAGGTGATTGCACTGAAGATGGAATATCTGCACCTGCTCTATGCACAGGAAGGCATGGAACTAATGGCACAAGAAGGCTACCAGACCTTCTTCCAGAAAAACAAAGACTGGCTCATACCCTATGCCACATTCTCCTACTTGAGAGACAAGTATGGAACGGCAGAGTTCAGTCAATGGCCCAAATATAACGTTTTCTGCAAGAGAGAGATTGAGGAACTCTGCAATCCGACGGATGAAAGCAAGAAGAGCACAAAGAGTGGAAAGGGAGGGAAGAACACAAGGAAGAAAGGGAAAGATGAGGCGGATGCGGATGCTTACAAGCAGATTGCCTTCTACTATTTCATACAATATTTGCTGGACGCTCAGTTGCAGGAGGTCAGGAATGAAGCACGGAAGAACGGTGTAATCATCAAGGGCGACATTCCAATTGGCATCTCACGCAACAGCGTGGAGGCATGGTCAGAGTCTCACCTGTTCCATCTGGACGGACAAGCAGGTGCTCCACCAGACAATTTCTCCAAGAATGGGCAGAACTGGGGCTTCCCGACCTACAATTGGAACGCCATGGCAAAGGATGGCTATAGGTGGTGGACCAGAAGATTTCAGAAGATGGCGGAGTATTTTGACGCCTACCGTATTGACCACGTGCTGGGATTCTTCCGCATTTGGGACATTCCTATGCATTCCGTACACGGATTGCTGGGGCAGTTCTCTCCTTCTCTACCCATGACAATAGAAGAGATTGAGAGTTTTGGCATGAGATTCAATGCCGAAAGCATGACTCGCCCATACATCACAGACCAGACGCTGAACAACATTTTTGGCTATAGAGCAGAACTGGTGAAAGCCATCTACTTGAGGAAGCGGACTGATGGGAAATACGATCTGAAGGATGAGTATGCAAGCCAACGCAAGATTGAGGCAGCCTTTGCAGGAAAGACTGATGAAGATCATGTGACACTTAGAGACGGTCTGTATGATCTGACATCATGCGTGCTCTTCATTCCCGACAGAAATCATGCAGACATGTACCATCCTCGCATTGCCGCTCAAGACGACTACGTGTTTGAGTCATTGCTACCTCACGAACGAGAAGCGTTCACTCGTCTGCACAACGAATATTATTACCACAGACATAACAAGTTCTGGTATGACGAAGCCATGAAGAAGTTGCCCACCCTTACACAGTCTACTCGCATGCTGGTGTGTGCAGAAGACCTCGGCATGGTGCCTGAGAGCGTTGGATGGGTAATGAATGATTTGAAGATATTGTCACTGGAAATCCAGTCCATGCCAAAGTCTCCCTACGTGGAGTTTGGTCGCCTGTGGGAAAATCCTTACCGTTCTGTAGCCACCATCTCCACCCACGACATGCCCCCTCTTCGCCAGTGGTGGGATGAGGACTTGGAACGGGCTCAAAAGTTCTACAACATTGCGCTCCACAAGGATGGGACAGCCCCTCACCCTGCGCCAGGCTGGCTATGTGAGGAAATCGTGTCGGCTCACCTATTCTGTCCATCAGCCTTGACATTGCTGTCATTGCAAGACTGGCTGTCGATGGACGAAGAACTGAGACTGCCCAATCCTGCTGGCGAACGGATCAACATTCCTGCCAACCCTCGCCACTACTGGCGTTACAGAACACATCTGACCATAGAGCAGTTGATGGGAGCAGAGAGATTCAACAAACTGGTGAAAGAGATGATTGAAAACTCAGGAAGATAAGAGACCTAAGTTCAAAGGTGTGAAATAAAGAAGAACAACATCATTTTTTAGATTTTATATTTACAAGAAGACGTATTAATGAAAAATATGGCGGAGAACAACCTAAAGAAAGAAGAAAAGAAGACTCCGAGATATAACAAGTGGAAGTTCATCACATTTTTTGCTGTGGTGGTAGGAGTATTTGCAGGAACAAGACATTTGTTTGGCATTGAGACACCGCTGGACAACTTGCCGAAGAATGTTAAGACCCATGCCTTGGTGAACAGTTCCAACATTCGTCCCCAAGAAGAAATGGACATGGATACTCTACCGGAAAGTGAATATGCCAACGAAACCGGAATGGTCACGGAGGCTGACACAGACAGCATCATTGAGAAAGACGGATTTCAAGAGGAAGACAATTCTGATTCTTGCGCTTCTGCCACATCATCAGAAGCGAGACCCAATCGTGTGAAAGGCGTGTGGAGCTACTCGGCATGTTTTCCCGACATTCAGGAAGTCCAGTTGAAGGCGGCTCAAAAGCATGGTGTTCCTCCTGTGAAAAACCGAGAGGAGGCAGAACATCTGGTAAAGCATCAGAAATTGGTGAACATCTGTCACTCTCCCTTCTATTCAATCGACGAACTCACCCACTCTATTCCTTATCTTGTGCCCAGAGCCCAGCAGCTACTGAACACCATCTGTTTGAATTTCATCGACTCCTGCCAGGTGAAGGGACTGCCCATCCATCTGCCTATCGTAACCTCTGTCTTGCGTACGACAGACGACGTGACCACCCTTCGCAAAAGGAACAAGAATGCCACGGAGAACTCTTGTCACTGCTATGGAACAACCGTGGACATCGCCTACAACAAGTTCATGCCATTGACAGGTACTTACCAAAAGGAACAGGAATTACTGAGATGGAATGAGCCCATGAAACGTGTCCTCTCGGAAGTACTGAATGACTTGAGAAACAAGAATCTGTGCTATGTGAAGTATGAAAGAAAGCAAGGATGTTTCCATCTGACATGCCGATAACTCCTATTTCACTGCCTAGGAATGAAGAGACTGGTGAGTACCGATATGACATGAGCCATCCATTAGACCATGCCCTTTTCCATCCATTTCCACACCATAATGATTGGAAAATTCATCTGTTTTTTTCCTTCAGTAGAGGAATGGTGAAATGAGCATGTCAGGTTTTGCAGCCGGATGACCCATCCAATCAAGTGGACGGCATCACCCATGCTTCCAGGAATCATTGCATCTTCTTTATACACAAAGATTTACAGAAAACTTGAAGTCCTATACTTGCAAGGGCAAAACGTACGCATGGTTCGTTGGTCATTGAACAATTGTTCGTTAGAGCATGAAGCATGCTTCACTCATGTAATACGCTAAATGGCATGGAAAGCATAAGGCTTTCCATGCCATTTAGTATAACGTGAGTTAGACGAATTATAAGTCCTTGTAAATTTGGTGGTTAGCGAAAATTGTTGTAACTTTATAGTGTTGAAATACAAAGAATTACAAACAATAATCGCTATGATCACCGAGGGCAAAGTTACGGAAATATTTTGTATTGCAGATGATTTCTGCAAGTTTTTTGATGCAATGATGGCAAAATATACGCTGAAACCCGTCAATAAGAGGAAATATCACCGTGATTCTACAATGTCAAAGGCA
>JAAYDO010000139.1 GCA_012729225.1 Bacteroidales bacterium
GACAGTTTTGGGGTAGCATCCGTACATCTTCCCCACAGGGTTTGTCGGGTGCGCCTAGATATAGGAGAAGAGGGTAGCACCCACAACAGTTAATACTCCACTTACCACAATGGAAAGTCCACTCATTGCTCCTTCCACATCACCCATCTCCATCGCTTTGGCAGTACCCATGGCATGTGAGGCACAACCAATGGCAATTCCCTTTGCGATGGGGTCTTTGATGCGACATATCTGCAACCATTTCTCAGCAATCACATTGCCCAACACACCTGTGATGACAATGCTGACCACCGTCAGCGATACAATGCCACCTAACTCTTCCGACATGCCAATACCAATGGCTGTCGTGATGCTCTTAGGCAGTAGCGTCACATAAATCTCATGATTGAATTGGAAAGCCAATGCCAGCAGCAGGATGGTGCAAAGGCTTGACAGCACACCTGCCGTGATGCCAAGAATCACAGCTCTATAGTTTTTCTTCAAAAGTTCCACCTGCTGATACAGTGGCAGAGCCAAACAGATAGTGGCAGGAGTCAATAGATAGTTCAATCCGTCAGCCCCTTCACAATATGTTTGATAGTCCATGCCTGTGATGAGCAGAAAGGCAATGACCATGATAATAGATATGACCAGCGGATTGATCAGACTCAACTTCGTCTTCTTTCTCAGCCACATGCCAATGCCATACGAACCCAGACTAATCAAGAGACCCACAAATACCGAATCTTGGAAAAAATCTTTCATGACTTTCCCTCCTTTCTTTTAATCATCCATTGTGTAGCCCAGCCTGCACCAGCCATCACCACAAATGTGCTAATGACACATACGGCAACAAACGTCAGCCAAGAATCCTGCACCAGTATCCATGCGTCAATCAGTCCTACCGCTGCAGGAATAAACATCACAGGCATGATGGTTACTAAAAAGAAACTCACTTCCCTAATGTCTTTCACTTTCACCCATTTCATTTCCAGAGCAACAAACAGCAGTGCTATACCATAGATGCTTGCGGGAATGGGTAGTGGAAGTACTTTGTGCAACACCTCACCTATAAATGAAAAGGCAATGATGATCAAGAATTGCTTAATGTACGTCATGTTATGATAATCCTAAAGTCAATCTTCTCAGGTCTAATCTCTCATATTTCATGAGAAATCCCTGTTTCCAGAACTATAGTTCCTTTTGCAAGGCATGTAAACCTTGAAAACTTCTGCAAAGTTACGATTTTTTATCTATACCCCATTATCTTATCCTTATTAACCATACTTCTTGCCTCGCTTCTGGATGATTTGTGCATAAAAAATCCCTTTTGTTTTGCAGGTCAATGAAAATACACTAACTTTGCCAACAACATTTCATATTCAAACACGATGATAGACAAAATTCGGCTTTCAACAAATCCTTTGTGTCTCAAAAAGGCTATGAACAGTATGCGACAGACAAATATCCTGACAAGAAACTCGCAGTGTTGAGTTGCATGGACACCCGCCTCTCCGAACTTCTCATGGCAGCACTTGGGCTGAAAAATGGTGATGCTAAAATCATCAAGAACGCTGGAGGGCTTGTCATCTCTGCTTTTGATTCTGCCATGCGCAGTTTGATAGTGGCTATTTATGAACTTGGAGTGGAACAAATTATGGTGATTGCCCATACTCATTGTGGAGCATGCCACATGAACTATGACCACATACATGATGGGATGATTGCTCGTGGTGTGACAGAAGAGACGCTTGCCACTATCCGTAAATGCGGTGTTGATCTTGATGCTTGGCTGGAAGGATTCAAGGACACGACTACTTCTGTGATTCGTACCGTAGAGACCATCAAGACTCATCCTTTAGTGCCTCATGATGTCAATGTACGTGGTTTCATCATAGATTCAGAGACTGGTGAACTCAGTGAGATATGTTAGCAACGAATGACCACATGGGTTTGGTCTTTTGTGGAGTTGTCTTTTGTTGGGTGCAAACGTGGTGTGATTTTTAGAGAGTGTGTAGTTGTGAAGAACGAGTGTTGATGGTTTGCGCATTGTGAATGTAGTGCACTTCCTGCTCTGCTTTTCTTCGTGATTGCTGACGATTGATGTATAGTTGTCCAAATTATTTTTTTGAAGTCGTTTTGATTCTATTCAGAAAATATGATGGCATTTTACTTGCATCCCCACTGAAAAGGCTTATCTTTGTGGCGGTTTCACCTTTAAATTCAACTTATTATATGAAGAAAATCTTGATTTACATGGTAGCATTGTCTCTTGTTGCCTTTGCTGGCAGCTGTAAAAAAGGACAATCGGGGCATGCGGATGATGTGGATTCGTTGGCATTGGATTCTACATCAGAAGACTTGTTGCCTATGTTTCTGTATTATCACAATCCTGACAATATGCAGATTATGTTTTGGACTTCTTTGGAAAAACCCTATGAACCAGACTCTGCCTGGACTTTGCAGGTAAAGACACGGAAATATGAGCAGGAATATACAAAGTTGCTTGTGAGTGATGGCAGGTGGGTGGATGTGAAGTTCAGGGATGAACAACTGAAGGATCCAGATGGAAAGGACCTGATGATATGGGCTCTCCATCGTGAAGAGGTGCCTTCGTGTGGTATTAGATATGCGTTTGAAAATATCTCAGACACGTCATACATGAAGGGTGAGTATGGCGCGCAGATGTTGGTTTTGGTTACAGATGATTATCTGAAGACTCATAAACAGTTGAAGGTGGAGAGTTTTGGGTGGGAGAATAGACGTAAGATGGATGCCTCTGTTGTTGAAAAGTTGGAAGAGCAATATCAGATGAAAGCACAACGCTCCGTGATGACATGCAAGATGGAGGATGGAAGATATGCCTATGGTGTGGTACAGTTCAAACCTCAGAACAAGAAGGTTATGGCATTGCAGGTGCTGACTGATGGCACGGAAATCTATGTAAGTGAAGAAGAAAGGACTGTGGACGAGGACGAAAGTTCTATTTGGAATGTGGATGATGGGGGTGAGTATGTGCCAAGTAATATTTTGGCGGCTTTTGAAGGTGCTAAGGGGCTACATCTCTGCTATGTTCGTCATGCTGCGGAGAGCACAGAAACAGGATGGATTTCAGTAGGTAAAGACAAGAAACTGAACATTTTCCCCAATGCTAGTTACTATAATTATGTGGATGAACCATTGCCTTTTTATCATGTGGATATGGCAAGGCTTGTGAAGATTTTGAGAAGACATGATTCCATGTTTGAGAATGTGAAGATGACGAAGTGGGCATATTGGGATATAGATAATGATGCGGAGGAGGAAGTCTGGATAGAATCGGAGGATGGGTATGGTGCTGTCTTTAGTCTTGTGGACGAAGAGCCTAAGTTGATAGTGGCTTATGACACAAGAATGACTCCAAAGAAATACATGAGTGGTGCTATCATGCTCAAGGGTTCTTGTGGAAGTGGCTGTGAGCGTGTGGAAATAGTCAAGATGGAAAAAAGCCGAAAGAAGCATGTCCTGACAGAAGTTCACTACTATCAAGATGAAGAGAGAGAGGAAGCACAGTATGAAATGGATGGAAAGTCTGTGAGCAAAGAGACTGCGGAACAGTGGAAAGAAAAGGTGCTGGTAAAAGAAAATACTTATGGTCCTTATTTCAGGAGTTTCGGAGATTAAGGACTGCTTTACCTGTCCACTTAAAATAACGTGAGTCTGGCGAATTTGCAAGATAAGGCACTTTGTTTTGATTGTTAGCGCATCTTTTCAGTCACGCTCTCCCCTTCCTTTTTGGTCATAATTCATGGGTAAAGAGATTGAATTTACATGTTGTGGAAGAAGGGTGAAGTGATTCTGGCAGTTTTTGTCGCAGAGCAACTCTTCCAAGCATGTGAATGATGTTGCTTCCATTCCTTAGATTCTTTATATCTTCTTTATAGACAATGGTTTATGGGTGGCTGAGAACTCAATGCAGATGAGGGGGAAACGCACGCATGGTTCATGGGTCATCGCACCATTGTTCATTGGCACTTGAAGCATTGTTCGTTAGCCATTGAACCATTGTTCGTTGGAGCATGAAGAATGGTTCAATCCAGTACTTTGTCAAATAGCAGGGAAAACCAACCATCTTATCTTTGCACACGCATGCTTTTCTTTTCCCTCCTCGATGGTAATAGGGGTGAGGTTTTATGATGTTATGGTACTCCCGTTAAAATACAAATGCGGCTTGGAAATCTTTCCAAACCGCATTTGTTATTGTATTGTGATTGATGTTGTTTTATTCAGTTCTTGATTTGTTATCATTGTGACACCAATCAGAACCTACTCCGTTTCCCTCTTTTTATAATGGTTAGAAACTTGAGTAGATGACCTCGAGTTTGATAGGATTGTTCTTGCCTCCCACCAGACGGGCGCTGTTCATGCCAAAATCATGGTTGAGTTTGACAATGCCACCGCTTGAGTCCTTGGTGGTTTCTACAGGAATGATGAGCACCTTGTTCCAATTTGCTGTTGCTTTGCCTGCTTTCTTCTCTTTTGCCATTCCGGTTATGAGGCGAGCAATGTTGTTGAATGTGTAGGTGTTGGTACTGCTATTGAATGAAGCAAGATAAGACTCTCTGCCGTCTTGTATTTGATAGTTCTCGAAGAATCCATTGAGATAGTCGTCAAGACGAACGAGCAGTACTGTTTGAGGAATATTGAGTTTGAAGTTGCTTTCAACTTCATCATTATAGCGTGTGAGCGTAAGTTTTGCAGAGTTGATGGTGTCTTCCACATGAATCTGGTCTGCTGGGATGGTTGCCATAGTGAAGATCCCTGCCGGACTCTTCAGGTATGTGCAACTCTCGTCATTGACAAGTTGGTCAAGGTTGGTATTCTCGAAGTGTGTGGCTTCGACCACGGCATCGGTGGCAGCAAAGGTGCACATGCCGATGGTGTCTTTTGCTAACGTGCCATCGTAATATCTGAAGAAGAGATTCATTTGCACGAGGTCGATGTAAGCCATCGCTCCATCGCCATATTCAAGCTTGAAGTACAGTCCCTTGCTGCAAGGATTCTCGCTCTTGAGCCATGCGGATGTGTTGGCAAAGTGTTCAGGGTGCTGACGATAATCACGAAGTATGCTTGTGCCAAGATCAACAGGCAGGCTTATACGAATATTGTTGGAATAGTCTGTCTTCCATCGGTCTGCATCCGAGATGGTTCGGTCGCTGATGGTGAACCACTTGGTTGCTATGGGTTGGGCTGTTGCATCAATGTACTCTTCTGGATTGATGTTCGTGTAGTAGTCTGCATTGGGATCGAGTGATTTGTTGAGTTCATACACGCTGAGTTTGAATGACTGGAGTGAGTCACCAACAAAGTTGTCGATAAAGAGACGTACGTCAAGGCGTGTGCAGGCATCATCGTTGCGGATGATTTCAGGCAGGTTGAATCCTTCTTCACAGTGAAACTGTACCATGAAGTCACTTGCTATGGTTGTGTTGGTCTCAGGGTCTGTGAAACGACCAAAGTATGATTTGTTGGTGCGTGCCAGCACTGCGTCGCCCACGGCATAGGACTCTGTGGTCACATCGTAGGTTTTGAAGTTTTTGGAGACAATATCAGTGGAAGGCATCATGTCAATGCCTAATGTTGCCGTGTTGTCATCGCACGAAGCAAGCATGAAGATGCCCAATCCGTATGCTAATAGATGTCTGAGGTTCATCTTGTTAAAATAATGTTTCGTAGAAATCACTGTATTCATTTTTGAATGAATCTGCGTCTTGTGCCACTGGTCTCAGCACTGGAAGTCCTAATGATTTGGCATATTCAATGATGGAAGAATCAACATCTTTGCTCTCCACGATGACTCCATCAGAGAATTTGACTCCTATTTTTTCAAGTTCAGTGTGTCCGTAGGCGTTTTCACAGATGTCTTGAATATCGCTGTAGTGTGCGTCTTTGTATTCAACAAACTTGGCCTTTTCAACTCCAAGGTCGTTGTTGAATTCTTTTGCGGATACTTCCATCACGACTTTAGTGTCGCGGAATGATGGTTCGTCCTTGTAGGCTTGTTTGATATAGAATGGAGCCAAAGCGGAAATCCAACCATGACAATGGATGACATCAGGACACCATCCGAGTTTCTTGACTGTTTCAAGCACACCACGAGCATAGAAGATGGCACGTTCGCTGTTGTCATCATATTCCTTGCCTTCTTTGTCGGCAAGGATTTCTCGCTTCATGAAATAATCGTCATTATCAATGAAATAGATTTGCATCTTTGCAGAGGCCAAAGTGGCTACCTTGATGATAAGCGGATGGTCTGTGTCATTGATGATAAGGTTCATGCCTGAAAGGCGAATAACTTCATGAAGTTGGTTTCGACGTTCATTGATGTTACCCCATTTGGGAGAGAATGTTCGAATTTCGTGACCAGCCTCTTGAATGGACTGAGGCAGAATGCGACCTTTGAGTGAATGCTCGCTTTCTGCCACAAGTGGTTCAATTTCTGTGGTGATAAATAATACTTTCTTTGCTTTCATTCTTTGCTTCTTTCCGATGGATTCGGAAATTTATTGCAAAGATACATATTTTAAATGAAAACGTGAAAAGTTATCAGTTAAAAGTTCTTTCTCACAGGTTGCTGGTAGGCTTCTCCCTGCTGTTTTAACTTTTCATTGATAACTTTCCACGTTTTAAGAGTAGTCCTCCTAAAGAATGAAAGGACCTGTGGGTATTTTGCGACGTAGGATTTCGAGTGAAAAATCTACGCCTGCAATGATGCCATAACTACGCAGAATGGACTCAATGGTCTTGCGTGCCAATTCTGGATGGTTGTTCTCTTCGCTGAGGTGGCAAAGCCACACATTTTTAATGTCGGTGTGAAAGTTCTCTGCCAAGGCTTGGGCGGCTTTCTTGTTGGATAGATGTCCACGGCCACTCACAATGCGATCTTTCAGAATCTGCGGATAGCGTCCTTGCTTAAGCATTTCTTCATCATAATTGGCTTCAAAAATGAGGTGAGTGCTCTTGGCAATGTATTGTTTCACGTTCTCTGTCACATCTCCCACATCGGTCATCACGGTGAAACGATAATCTCCGATCTCAATGTGGTATCCCATATTCTCGGAAGCATCATGGGGTAGTGAGAATGCTGTGACACGGAAAGAACCTACTTGGAATGATTCGTCGCTGGTGATGTTGTGACGATTCTCTTCTGGTATCTTGACTGAGCTTTGCCAACTTCTATCCATCCCTTCATGAATGAGGGATGTGGTGTAAACAGGAATAGCGCATTCTTTGCTGATTTTTCCTGCTGCTTTGATGTGGTCAGCATGGTCGTGAGTGATGAGTATGCCTTTCACCTTACCGATCTTCATGCCGTATTCCATCATGCTCTTCTTGAAACTTCGAAGACTAATGCCACAGTCGATGATGATGGCTTCTGTGCTTGTAGCCAGATAATAGCAGTTGCCACAACTTCCGCTTCCGAGACTGAAAAATGTGAGTTGGCTTTCGCCTTCTTTTTCCTTGCAAGGGATGGTATGAGTGATTTCCTCTTCCATTCTTGCTACGTTCATCGGTTGCATGAAATCTTATTCTTTAGGCAAATTGATTGAGATGAAGTCTTCGTCGAGTTGTTTTTGATCCACAAATGATGGTGCATCAAGCATTACGTCTCTACCACTGTTGTTCTTTGGGAAAGCGATGCAGTCACGGATGGAGTCGAGACCCGCAAAGATACTTACCCAACGATCGAGACCATAAGCCAGACCTCCATGAGGTGGCGCACCATACTTGAAGGCATTCATGAGGAAACCAAATTGCTCTTGTGCCTTTTCTGGCGTGAAGCCGAGAATCTCGAACATCTTAGCCTGTAGCTTGGGATCATGGATGCGGATAGAGCCTCCACCCACTTCGATGCCATTGCAAACCATGTCGTAGGCATCGGCGCGTACTGCTGCAGGGTCGGTGTCAAGCATAGGGATGTCTTCTTCCATAGGGTGGGTGAATGGGTGGTGCATGGCCATGAAACGTTGTTCCTCCTCACTCCACTCGAACATGGGGAATTCTGTGACCCACAGAAGTGCAAACTTGTTTTTGTCACGAAGACCAAGGCGTTCGCCCATTTCAAGACGAAGTTCACACAACTGTTTACGAGTCTTCATCGCATCATTACCGCAGAGGATGAGAATGAGGTCGCCAGGTTGGGCATTCATCTTCTGCTTCAGAGCCTGAAGGTCTTCTTGTGAGTAGAATTTATCGACAGAAGATTTGACGGTGCCATCTTCTTGTATGCGAGCATAGACCAATCCCTTGGCACCAATCTGTGGACGCTTAACCCATTCGGTGAGTGTGTCTATTTCTTTTCTGGTGTATGAAGCACAACCTGTAGCACATATACCACCAATGTAGGCAGCTTCGTCAAAAACAGCGAATGTGCCCTTCTTCATCACATCGTGAACTTCCACAAACTCCATGCCAAAACGCATGTCGGGCTTGTCTGAACCAAAGCGTTTCATACATTCAATCCATGGTAGTCGGAGGAAACTTCCTTCTATCTCCACACCGATGAGTTCCTTGAAGAGGTGTTTTGCCATACCCTCAAAAGTCTGGATGATGTCTTCTTGGCTGACGAACGACATCTCGCAGTCAATCTGTGTGAATTCTGGTTGGCGGTCTGCACGTAAATCTTCATCTCGGAAGCATTTGACAATCTGGAAGTAGCGGTCGAAGCCTGCCACCATGAGTAATTGCTTCAAGGTCTGAGGAGACTGTGGGAGTGCATAGAACTGACCGGGGTTCATGCGTGAGGGCACGATAAAGTCACGTGCACCCTCAGGTGTTGAACCTATAAGCATGGGAGTCTCCACTTCTAAGAATCCAAGGTTGGAGAGGTAATTGCGTACTGCAATACAAAAGTGGTGACGGAGTTCGATGTTTTTTCTGACAGTGGAACGACGAAGGTCGAGATAGCGATACTTCATGCGAAGATCATCTCCACCATCGGAATTGTCTTCGATAGTGAATGGTGGTGTAAGCGACTCGTTGAGCACATTGAGTTCGCTGACTTCTATTTCAATATCTCCTGTGGGAATGTTCTTGTTCTTGCTATAGCGTTCAGCCACTGTTCCTTTTATCTGAATGACGAATTCTCGGCCCAGTTTGTTGGCACGGTCGCATAACTCTTGGTTTGCCTCCTCGTTGAATACTAACTGTGTGATACCATAGCGGTCACGCAAGTCCACAAAAGTCAGTGCACCCATTTTGCGTGAGCGCTGTACCCATCCAGCAAGTGTTACTTGCTTGCCTGCATCGGAGATTCTCAACTCTCCATTTGTATGTGATCTGTACATATATTGTTTGTTTTAATTTTATGCAAAGTTAGTGAAATTAATTTAGATTTGACAACGGACAAAGAATTATTTCTTTGGATATAGGTGTTTCCGACACATGTCTCTTGTGTCTTCCCTTTTTTTACATCAAATCTTGTGAGAACAGAGAAAAGAATCTTTTTAAAAAGAAAATTAAAAAGGAAGTCCTACAGCAAAATGAAATGCGAAATCTCTATTGAGATTAGGACGAATGATTGGATAATGCTCAAGACCAGTCATGGCTGGATTGATAGCCTTCATACCTGCATCAAAACGCACGATGAAGAAGTTGGCATCCATTCGAAAGCCAATGCCATAGCTGGCTGCAATCTGCTTGAAGAAGGTGTTGAAATGAAATGCTCCTCCAGGCTGATCCTTGTAGTCTCGTATAGTCCAGATGTTGCCAGCGTCTATGAAAGCCGCTCCACTAAATTTCCAAAAGAGTTTGGTTCTATATTCCAGATTGATGTCAAGTTTTATATCACCCGACTGATTGAGGAAGTTAATACCTTTATCTTTGCCATTGTAAGTTCCTGGTCCTAATGAACGTACAGACCATCCACGCACACTGTTAGCACCTCCAGAGAAGTATCTTTTCTCGAAAGGTAATTGAGAAGAGTTTCCGTAGGGGTAGGCGATACCAAATCCTGTATGGAATGCCACAGAGTTGTTGGCGTCAATTCGGAAACTCTTGGTGAAGTCAAAATCCCCTCTCACATATTGTGCATAAGCAATTCCGCAGAAAGTGTATTGCCCCTCGTCATTGGTTTTTCCATTGACAAGATGTGTAAGAGCATTGAGCAGATTGCCTGAGGTCTCGATGTTAAATCGAATGGTATAGGCATTTTTGCCATAGGTCTGCATTTTTGCTCCAAGAGAATTGTAGGAATAGGTGTAGCCCGTCATGGTGATGAGGAGATTCTCGTAGTTGTATTTCAAGATGGCATTTGTCTTGCCCAACGAATCAAGATACTGCTCTTTGAATGTACGAGAAATCCATGGCATATAGACATAGTTAACCTCTATAAGGTCGAAACGGTGTTGCTCATGTTGTTGGCGAGTGTTCCACTTATAGCGCCATGCTGCTGTGAGCACTCGTCTTTGGAACTCAGGACGATTCTGCAAGTTGTATTGTAGCGAAATCTCTGAGGAGGCATTATGTTCTGTTCCCCATTCTCTTTTTACATAAGGGAATAAAAATGCAGGAAAGCCTAAGGTTGCTTCTGCTCCCACCTCAACATAACTGTCTCCGTCATATCCTTCCAATCCTGTAATGGCTTCATATGCACCACGGATCTTAAAGGTGAAGGATTCTGAACCACGGAAAAGATTGCGATTCTGGTAAGAGGTGGATAGGGCTGCACCAAGGTCTCCTGCAGAGTTGGTTGCCTCTACATCAACTCCAAAAGAATGTGGTTTGGCATGGTTGGCGACGATGATGCAGTCGAGTGTGTCAGTGCCTGGTCTTTCTTTCATGCTGATATTTGAAAAAGAAATAGCACCGAGGCGTGAGAAGTTGGTGTAGGTACGACGGAAATGATTTTCGTTGTAATAATGCCCAGGTTTAATTAGTGAGTGACTTATGAGTAATCGCTTGCGGAAATGTAAACGATTTTGGTGGACGAATCCATAGCTATGATAATTCATGCTATCTGTAGGTTCGTCTGGTTGGGTCACATCTGTTTTAAAGGTAACACTTCCTATCGTGTATCGCTGATGATCATGAGCTTCTGTTCTTCCATCGTCTTGTTGTCTTTTGACACGCATTTGAACATCTACAAGGGTGGAATTGATGGCTGTGTCGGCGCTGAATCGGATGTCTTCTTTTGTGAACTTGTAATAACCGTGATTTCTTAGAGAGGTGGAGATGCGATTGCGTTCATTGTTGAGCGCTGTCACCTCGAAAGGAAGTCCTGGCTTCAAGAGAGAATTGGCCGTGTCTTCTTCTGTGATGAAGTTACGCAGACCTTTATCCTCCACGGTTCTATAAACATTTCGGAGGGTATAGCGCTCTTTGGGACGGATGTTATAGAGCACATTCATCTTTTTACCTTTTATCATCTTGAACTCTTCCACTTCCGCTTTCATGTAGCCTGCATTGTTGAGCACTTTCTTCATGTCCTCTATGGCTTGTTCAGATTTGATGCTGTTAAAGAGTACAGGTGCTTCACCCAGTTTCCTCCAAAAGCGGTATGAACTCTTCGTTGTGTCACTTCCCGAAAGCATATACATTTTAAGTGGAACACGTGCTCCAAACCACTTAGTGTTAGTGTGCTGGTTCACGTAGTCTCCTAAAGCGTATGTTTTCAACACTTCTTTGTCGTCGCATGTGACAGTTATTCCTGTGAGCATGTGCTCTCCTTCTGGGATATATTTATCTACAGAGCATGATGTGATGAACATGCTCAATAAGAATGTGGTGATATAAATATATATGCTAAAGAGTTTCACGTGCGTGAATTACAAAATCTTTGCAAAGTTAGTGAAAAATTAGGATTCTTTTCATACCTTTGTAGAAAAATTTGATATGATAAGTAAGAACAGGATTAAATATGTGCATTCGCTTGAGATGAAGAAATATCGCAAGAAGGAAGGCGTGTTTGTGGCTGAAGGTCATAAATTAGTAGGCGATTTGTTGGAATCTGGTTCTTTTGCTTGTAAGTATCTGATGGCCACAGATGAATGGCTGGAACAAAATAAGAATCTTTTGGAAGAATCCTTGAAACATGTAGAGATGAATCAGGTAACAGAAGATGAATTGCGCAAGGTGAGTTTTCAGGAAAAGCCTCAACAGGTATTAGCTATATTTGAACAGCCAGAGTATGTTGTGGATGTAAACGAGGAAGCAAACAAGAATCTTTGCTTAGTTTTAGATGATGTACAGAACCCTGGTAATATGGGAACGATTGTGAGAATGGCCGATTGGTTTGGTATAGAGCATGTGTTCTGTTCGATAGGTTGTGCTGATATATACAATCCAAAGACTGTGCAGGCCACAATGGGTGCAATGGCAAGAGTGCAAGTACATTATGTGGATATTCCTGAAATGTTGAAGAATCTTGACAAGAAGATTCCTGTCTATGGCACATTCTTAGATGGAGAGAATCTTTATCAAAAAGAATTAGAGAATAGGGGACTGATTGTGATGGGAAATGAAGGGAAGGGTGTGTCGGAAGTGGTTGAGTCTTTTGTGAATGAACGCCTGTTCATTCCTAATTATCCTGAAGGAAGAAAAACATCAGAGTCGCTCAATGTAGCCATTGCTACCGCTATTATATGTGCTGAGTTCCGCAGGAGATAAGACAAGGCGAGAATGAAAAGCTTCCCCATGATGAATGATGATAGTTCCCCCCAACCATTCAGTCATCGGTAATTCCCCTTCAAGTGGATAGTGATTGACTACTCTGTGTTCGTAAAGCTCCACTACATGATTAGTATGAACCGTATAAAGAGTGCTGATGCCCTCTTCGTTTGAAGAGAATGCTTTTTCAGTGAAATCTCTCAAATTATTTGTGTTCAAGATATACACTTTTGAAGCAGCAATCCTGCGCAAGCCTTCTTCCATCATCGTCTATCTGCTTCGGCGTCGAGTTCCATACTTATTAGGAGTTCGTACAGCAGGTGCTGCTTGAATCTTAATCAGTTCTCCGCTTTGATTCTTTAAGCGATATTCTTCAGGGGTGAGGCGTCGCTCTTGAGAATCTACAGGGAGAGAATCCTTTTCCTGAATACTTGTCTTTATGCTATCCAACTTTACCTCTAAAGCAGAATTCACTTCATGCATACGCACCAATGAGATGTTGTCTATGAGACAGAGGTTGCGCATCGTCTTCTTCCCTTTGTAGTAGAAAAATCCAGTGACACTCTTGATGTCTTGGCCTTCTTCAGCCTTCAATGTAATCTGCTGGATACCGTTTCCTGTGATAAGGCGTGTTGTGCCCACATGTTTCCCATTTTTATACATCACGCTTAAGCCTACGTTTAGACTGATGTCGTAATCATCTCGATTCTCCTTGAAGAAGATAGGCGTAAGAGTAAGAATGAACTGGTCACGGCGATGGAAACTGGTATCGGCATGTATGGTAAAGCTCTCCCGATTCTGTAGTTCCTTGTTGCGTAAAGTAAGCAATTTTGCAGAACTCCACAGATTGGTAGTATCTCCTCCTGTAGCATAAATGGCCACCATATCGTTATTCCCATTTACGAGTTGAATTTCTTCATTGATGGCCGTATAACGTTTCTTGATATTCTCGTAGATGCCATGAAGTTCTTTCGCATGACGATTGTAATAGATCACAGACGATTCAAACTCATCCTCTGTAATACCATGCTTGGCAAATATAGCATTGATATAGTTTTGTGCTTTATCTTCCTTTTCATTATCGGGTAATTGATCTATAATACCTTGCATGATGTGGTAGTCATACAATACATCTTCCATCTTGCCTGTGGAAAGCACGCCTTTAGGGCGATTCTCACATGCCACGATGAAAAGCAAAGACATGAATATGAAAGGAAGCAGACGTTTCATGGATTAGACCTTTTCATGATAATGACTGATGAACTTGTGGTAGAAGAGAAGAATCGCTATAATACCACATGAGATAGCGGCATCGGCAAAGTTGAAGATAGGAGAGAAGAATACACAATGCTCGCCAGAATAGATTGGCATCCATGTTGGCATATCCCATTCAACAAGTGGAAAATAGAACATATCAACAACTCGTCCGTAAAGAAAATCTCCATAGCCTTCTCCCCAAGTTTGCAAATGTGCTACTTGAGGGTAGGGAGGATTGTTGAAGATCAATCCGTAGAAGAGACAATCAATGATGTTGCCTGCCGCCCCTGCCGCAATGAGAGTCATGCAGATGATATATCCTGTAGGTGCTTTTTGTTTAATCTGCCTATAGATATACCATCCAATCAGTGTGACTGCAACCAAGCGGAACAGCGTGAGGAAGAGTTTGCCACCCCATAGTTCCCATCCGAACGCCATACCATTGTTTTCCACAAAGACCAAACTGAACCAGCTGGTGATTTCAATGCGCTCTCCTATGTACATGCCAGTCTTCACACAGACTTTTATGATTTGGTCTATGAGAAGAATGGTAATGAATAGAGTGATGGCAAGGATATAGTGCTTTTTTCTTGACATCTGAAGTTCTTGAATCCTTATAATAGAGAATATTAGTCTTTTTGTACTGAGATACTTGCCTTGAAGTCTTCAAAATCAATTGGTTCACCTTCAGGGTTGCCCAGTTCAATAGAGTTGGCAAGAACTTGAGCGGCAATATTTTCTTTGAAGAAATCAAGCACAACCTTGGTCTCAGGAGTATCTGTAATCACTACCTTGATACGGTCAGTAATTTCAAAGTTCTGCGACTTACGAAGACCTTGAATCTGCTTGATAATCTTGCGGGCATTTCCCTCATTCTTCAATGCAGGAGTGATAGTGATGTCAAGTGCCACAGTAGTTGTACCCTCGTTGGCAACACTCCATCCTGGAATGTCTTGTGACATAATATCAACATCAGCCAATTCAATGAGTGCATCTTGACCTTCAACCTCTATGGTTAATTGCCTCTTTGCTTCAAGTGTGGCAATCTGCTCTTGCGACATGGCTGCAACAGCATTATTGACCGCCTTCATCATCTTGCCAAACTTCTTACCCATCACACGGAAGTTGCACTTCACATTCTTGACAAGCATCTTGCCATCCATCAATTGAAGTTCCTTCACGTTCACTTCTTTGGTGATAATGTCCTTCATGCGCTCAATGCGTCCACTGAAAACAGTATCTGTATCTGGAATAGCAATAGACTGAAGAGCCTGAATCACGGGAATCTTAACCTTCTTGCGAATGGAGAGACCCATAGAAGTGACCTTCATGGCAGCCTCCATTGCCTGTTCCAGCTCAGTGTCAATCAGTTTGTCGTCATGTTTTGGGAAGTCTGCCAAATGCACACTTCCATGCTTGTCCTTGCCCGTAGCATTGTTGAGATCGCTGAAGAGTTGATCTGCGTAGAATGGTGCAATAGGAGCAATAAGACGGCTGAGAGTCTCCAAGCAGGTGTAGAGCGTCTGATAAGCAGATAGTTTGTCGTCTGTCATCTCTCCACCCCAGAAGCGTGGCTTGTTGAGTCGAATGTACCAGTTAGAAAGGTTGTCTATCACAAATGACTGGATAAGACGTCCTGCTGGAGTTGGGTCGTAGTCGTCCAAATAAGTCTTCACGTTCTTGACCAAAGTGTTGAGTTCAGAGAGCAACCAACGGTCGAAGTCCGGACGGTCAGCATATGCAATGTCTTCCTCCTTATATTCAAATCCATCCACATTGGCATACATGGTGAAGAAGGAGTAAGCCTGTTGAAGTTTGATGAAGAACTGGCTTGTCACCTCTTTCACTCCTTCTGGGTCAAATGACAGGTTATCCCAAGGAGAGGAGTTGGTAATCATATACCAACGCACAGCGTCTGCTCCGAAGGTAGAGATGCAATCGAATGGATTGATCACATTGCCCAAACGTTTTGACATCTTGACTCCATTCTTGTCGAGCACCAATCCGTTAGAGATGACTGCTTTGTAGGCAACAGAGTCAAATACCATCGTTGCAATGGCATGGAGAGTAAAGAACCATCCACGAGTTTGATCAACACCTTCAGCAATGAAATCAGCAGGGTAGGCCGTTCCGTTATCAATCAGTTCTTTGTTCTCGAATGGATAGTGAATCTGTGCGTATGGCATGGCACCAGAGTCAAACCACACGTCGATGAGGTCAAGTTCTCGTGTGAGCGTGTTACCCTGCTCAGACACCAACTTGATATCATCCACATAAGGACGGTGGAGATCAATCTTGTCATAGTTCTCTTGGTCCATGTTGCCAGGAATGAATCCTTTCTCCTTGAGAGGATTAGATTCCATGACACCTGCTGCCACAGATTTCTCAATCTCCTGATACAGTTCTTCCACGCTGCCAATACAGATCTCTTCGTGCGTGTCTCTGTTGCGCCAAATAGGAAGTGGAGTTCCCCAATAACGTGAACGCGAGAGGTTCCAGTCATTCAGGTTCTCAAGCCATTTGCCGAAACGACCTGTTCCTGTGCTTTCAGGCTTCCATTGAATCGTTTGGTTCAGTTCAAAGAGGCGTTCCTTCTTGGCTGTAGATTTGATGAACCATGAGTCGAGAGGATAGTAGAGCACAGGCTTGTCCGTGCGCCAGCAGTGAGGATAGTTGTGGACATGCTTCTCAATCTTGAAAGCAGAGCCCTCTTCCTTCATCTCCAGACAGATGATGACATTGAGATCCATATCCTTGTTTGCGGCAGCCTCGTCATATTTCCCCTCCTGGTTATATTTAGGATTGTACGCATTCTTCACAAAGTCGCCACTATGCTTCCAATAACTTTCATTGACGCAGAGTTTGACAAAATCCTCATTCATATCTTCCTTCACAAAATACTTACCTGTGAAATCAACCATAGGACGAGTGTCGCCTGCTTTGTCAATAACAAAGAGCGATGGAATGCCAGCATCCTTTGCCACCTTGGCATCGTCAGCACCAAAAGTTGGAGCGATATGCACAATACCTGTACCATCCTCCGTTGTGACATAATCGCCAGAGATAACACGGAAGGCTTCAGACTCCTTGACAACCACTTGGTTGCCTTCCAGTGCACATGGCTTTATCCAAGGCAACAACTGCTCATAGTGCAAGTCGATGAGGTCTGCTCCCTTGCCCTTCCAAATGATTTGGAGTGGAATCTCGTTGCCTTCCTCATCCTTCTCCATCTGAAAATAGGCAGAGAGGCGTGACTCAGCCATGATGTAGATGGCTTCCTTGCCAGTGTATGGGTTCTTGCTCTTTAGAGCCACGTAGTCTATCTTCAGTCCAACACAGAGTGCTGTGTTGGAAGGCAAAGTCCATGGCGTCGTGGTCCATGCAAGAATATACACAGGAAGGTCCGCATTGAAGGGGACTTCGCCCTTCACCTTAAATTGTGCAGTCACCGTGGTGTCCTTCACATCACGGTAGCAACCAGGCTGGTTCAATTCGTGAGAGGACAAGCCTGTGCCTGCTGCTGGTGAATATGGCTGGATGGTATATCCTTTGTAGAGCAAATCCTTGTTGTAGAGTTGCTTCAGCAAATACCATAGGGATTCTATGTATTTGTTGTCATAAGTGATGTAGGGATGTTCAAGATCCACCCAATATCCCATCTTCTGCGAAAGGTCAGACCATTCGCTGGTGTACATCATCACGTTCTTGCGACACTCGTTGTTATAATCATCCACACTGATCTTCTTGCCAATATCTTCCTTGGTAATGCCGAGAGACTTCTCCACAGAAAGTTCAACAGGCAGTCCGTGAGTGTCCCAGCCTGCCTTGCGCTTCACTTGGAAGCCCTGCATGGTCTTATATCTGAGGAAAGTATCTTTAATGGTTCTGCCCATCACGTGGTGAATGCCTGGATGTCCGTTGGCAGAAGGAGGACCTTCAAAAAAGATAAACTGAGGACAACCCTCGCGTTCTTCTATGCTCTTGTGGAACATGTCTTCAGCGTTCCAATGTTCCAGTACCTCCTTGTTGATATCTGAGAGGTTCAGTTTCGTACGTTCTTTAAATTTCATTATTGATAGACCTCTTATTTCAATTTAATATCTTTCAGTTTCTGTTCTTTGCCACAATAACGGCATTTGAGTGTTTGTGTGTCCATGCGATAGAAGACTGTCTTCATGGGTTCGTTGTTTGTGATGCACACAGGGTTGGCGCATTTCACAATGTTGGTAAGCGTGTCGGGAAGCGTCACCTGTCTCTTCTCCACCACCTGATAGTCCTTGATGACAGTCAGTCGGATGTTGGGACATACCACGGCAAGTTTGTTGATTTCGGCCTCGGAAAAGAACTTTCCTGCAATTTTGATAAGTCCCTTGCGAGTCATGATCTGGCTGTCCAGATTGTTGGCAATCACCACTTCCTCTTTGAAGTTCTCCAGTTCAAGGAGCTGGGCAATCGTGAAGAGTTTGTCTGTTGGTATGTGGTCGATGACAGATCCGCTTTCCAGTGCTGCCACCATCATGTGTTCTTTGTTCTGTTCCATAAGAGTAATATGCTAAATGACAAGGTTGATGTTGCCCGTCACAACTTCTATTTGATGATTGTTCGGTCGTTCCTCACCTCGTCCAGTGTGATGCCCAACACGTCGCAGATAAGTGCTTCACGTGCATACAAGCCATTCTGTGCCTGCTCAAAATAGTAGGCGTGCTTGGAATCATCCACATCATATTCAATCTCGTTCACACGGGGCAGTGGGTGGAGAATCTTCATGTTTTCCTTGCACTTGCCCAACATGTTTGCCTTCAGCACATAGGCATCCTTCACACGTTCATACTCCATCAGGTCGGTGAAACGCTCGCGCTGCACTCTTGTCATGTAGAGAATGTCGGCATCTGCTATTGTTTCTTCTGTGAAGTCCTGTTGCTCTATATATTTGATGCCATTTTGCTTGCAGTAGAGTTTATACTCTTCAGGCATCTCCAGTTCCTTGGGAGCAATGAAATGAAAAGTAGGGTTGTATGTTCTCATTGACATCAGCAAGGAGTGCACGGTTCTACCATATTTCAGGTCTCCCACCATATAAATGTTCAGGTTCTCAAGCGTGCCCTGAGTCTTGTAGATGGAATAGAGGTCGAGCATGGTCTGTGAAGGGTGGAGGTTTGAGCCATCACCTGCGTTGATGATTGGTATATTAGTCACCTCGCTGGCATAGAGTGCCGCTCCTTCCAGCTTGTGGCGCATCACAATCACATCGGCGTAACTGCTGACCATCTTGATGGTGTCTTTCAGAGTTTCACCCTTTGAAGAACTTGTTGCTTTAGGGTCGCTGAACCCAATCACCTTAGCACCCAGACGATTGGCGGCTGTCTCGAAAGAGAGGCGTGTGCGTGTTGATGGTTCGAAAAACAAAGTGGCAACCACTTTACCCTTCAGCAACTCACGGTTGGGATGGGTTTCGAATTCTCTCGCCATATCCAGCAGATACTGTATTTTGTCCTTCCTGTAGTCGGCAATCGAAACAATGCTTCTATTTTCCATAATCGTATGCGTGATTATTGTTGTCTGTCTAAAAATCGTACAAAGTTAGTATAAATTGACCACACTTCAAAAGGAAAAGAAAAAAAAATGGTTTTTAACGTGCGTTCGGTGAATACAGACACGATAAAAAGAGTTTTTTCATTTTCTGATGGAGAAGAAGAGGGGCAGGCTGTGACTCATGTCATCCTCCTCGTGTAGTAAGTGTTTTTTTCTTCACGTAGAAAACATCTCGCTTCGGAATAGGAGGTGTCAAAATAGGAGAGGTTATCTCCATTCGGAGATTGTATATCAGTATGATGGTTTTTGAGGTTCCTTGTCTATTGTGATTGTTGTTTCATCATTAGGGTAGATATTGTTGCGAGGAAACTCTTTCAGGAAGGTTGATGAAATGATTCTGGAAGGATGAAGATTGATTTATATCTACTTGATATATAAAGGATTATTTTCGTTCTTGGAACGGAATGCTTGTGAGAGAAAAAAGGAATACTTGTTCGTCGGTCATTGAAGCATTGTTCGTTGGTCATTGAAGCATTGTTCATTTGCCATTGAAATATTGTTCGTTTGCCGTTGAAACATTGTTCGTTTGCCGTTGAGGTACACTTCGGTCATTCAATGCACAAAATTTCAGTAGAAATCCTGTGGTTTTGCCTTTGTCCGCACAGATCGTATTTAATCACCCCACAGGAGGGATGGCAGGCTTACTCTTCTTCGTGATTTTGGGGCGCAATGAAATTGGGGTTGGGGTGAATGCTCTCAAAGATTCGTTCAAAGACTTTCTTTCCTTTCTCTTTTGATTTGGAGTTTGATGTCACCTGAATGCCACAAAGATACCCGTTCATACATTTTGAACCGTCAATCACATAGGTATTGTCCGCTTTTCTCCAATTGAGCACATAGAGGCTGTCTGTCTTCACGATTGCCTCTTTGTCATAGATGTTCTTCTCATGCTTCTGGTAGAGGTAGTCGTAGAATTCGTTGAACTGATAGTCCCGAATGAGGGAGAGTTCGCCGATGTCGCATGAGATGACAATGCTTCTATCTGCATTGTAGAATTTGATGAGCACAGGACTTGACTCGCCCATGTTCCAGTCGGTGGGAATTTCCACGAGATAGGGAAGTCGCCCGTTCTCGTAGGTCTTGTATTTCTCACATGATGAGAATGTGAGGAGGACAAACAAGGCTGTGATGAAGATGTGAATATTTTTCATTTGCTTGGCACTACAGAGAGTTCTGGGTTTTCAGGTGTGGGTATCGGAATAGAATGGCAAACAGCAGTGCTATACCGATAAGAAGGGGATAGTAGAGGTATGGAAGGATGTGGATGGGGTTCACTCCCGATAGCCCTGCTGCGATAAGCACTTGTGCGCCATAGGGTAAGAGACCTTGGGCAAAGCAGGAGGCTGTGCCGAGGATGGACGCTGATTTCCTCGGGTCTATATGGAAGCGTTGTGCAATGTCTTTGGCTATAGGTCCTGTGGTGATGATGGCAATGGTGTTGTTGGCAGTGCATACATTGACAAGGCAAGTGAGTGCAGCGATGCTGGCTTCTCCTCCTCTTGCACCGTGGATGTTTCGTGTCAAAGCCTTGATGATGAGGTCGATGCCTCCGTTATGGCGAATGACTTCAAGCATTCCGCCTGCCAGTATGGTGACAATAATCAGTTCAGACATGCCCATCATTCCCTCGTTCAGTGCGGCAAACCAGCCAAACACGTCGTAGATTCCCAGTGAGAGTCCTATGATGCCAGTAAGTGCAATGCCTATGCCCAGCACAAGCAACACGTTTATTCTGCAGATGGCCAAGAGGATGACACTCATGTAGGGAAGAATCAGCCAGAAGTTTGTTGCTCCGATTTCGGCAGGTGCTGACACATTCTTCCCTAAAAAGAAGTAGATGACAAGCATGATGAGGGCAACGGGAGCAATAATCCGAATGTTGGTCTTGAATTTGTCGCTCATGTTGCATCCTTGTGTTTGGGTAGCCACAATCGTTGTGTCGCTGATGAATGACAAGTTGTCGCCAAAATATGTGCCACCCACTACCAGCCCAATCATCAGTGGAGTGTTGATGTCGGACTGGTGTGCAATGCCTACGGCTAAGGGGGTGAGTGCGGCAATGGTTCCGCTACTTGTTCCTATGCTAAGAGAAATGAAGCATGATGCCAGAAATATGCCAGGCAGGATGGCTTCTTCGGGCAGGATGCTAAGTGTGAAATTGACAGTGGCATCCACTGCTCCTAATGTTTTTGCAGATGTGGCAAAAGCTCCTGCGAGGATGAAGATGGCAAGCATCAGCACGATTGTGGAGTTTCCTGCCCCTTTGGCAAACACTTTGATTCGCTCGTTCATTGTTCCTTTGATGGTCAGCAGTGCATAGACGGAACTGACCAGAAATGCCACAGCGATGGGCACTTTATAGAAGTCTTGCGCAATGATGCTGGTGGCAAGGTACAGAATGAGAAAAACAATGAGTGGTGAGAGTGCTTTCATAATGTTACTCCTGTCTTGAAGATGGCGATTTCTTGATAGTCCTTCTTCTCATTCCATGTTAGTTCTCCACTGGCTATCTCCACGACTTTCTGCGTGAAACGCTTGAAGGCGTCTTCCATCTTTTCACCTTCCACGATGGTGCCTGCGTTAAAGTCTATCCATGTGGGCTTTTGGTGGAAAAGGGTGGAGTTGGTGCTGACCTTCATGGTGGGCACAAAAGTGCCAAAAGGTGTGCCTCGTCCAGTGGTGAAGAGCACGATGTGGCATCCTGATGCCGCCAGGGCTGTTGATGCCACAAGGTCATTTCCTGGAGCGGAGAGAAGGTTGAGTCCCTTCACGGAAAGTCTTTCTCCATATTGTAATACGCCTGTCACGGCACTCTTGCCACATTTTTGTGTGCATCCCAGGGCTTTCTCTTCAAGGGTGGAGATGCCTCCAGCCTTGTTGCCAGGAGAGGGGTTTTCCCCTACAGGCTCGCCGTGTGAGAGGAAGTATTGCTTGAAGTCATTGACAAGGCTGACGGTCTGGTCGAAGAGTTTTGCCGTTTCGCATCTGTTCATGAGAATGGTTTCTGCACCAAACATCTCGGGTACTTCTGTAAGGACAGTAGTGCCTCCTTGGCTCACAATGAAGTCGCTGAAGACACCCAAGAGTGGATTGGCGGTGATGCCAGAAAATCCATCAGAGCCTCCACACTTCAATCCGACGCGCAGTTCGTTGAGTGGAATCTCTTCTCTTCGATCCTTTGAAGCAATGGCGTAGAGATTGCGGAGAATCTTCATGCCTTCTTCCACTTCGTCGCCTTCTACCTTTTGGGTAACCATCATGCGGATGCGCTCCTTGTCATATGTCCCTAGCAGTTCCTCGAATTGGTCTGGCTGATTGTTTTCACAACCCAAACCAACCACAAGTACAGCACCTGCGTTGGGGTGGAGCACCAGATTTTTCAGCACCTTTCGGGTGTTTTCATGGTCTTCTGATAGTTGAGAACATCCATAGTTGTGTGGGAATGCTACCGCACGAAGCTTGGGTACTCCGTTTTGGGAAAGTTGGTCTATCTCCTTGTTCAGAGCCGACGCAAGTTGATTGACCACGCCATTCACGCATCCTACAGTGGGCACAATCCATATTTCGTTGCGGATGCCCACGTCTCCATTCTTTCGTCGATAGCCTTGAAAGGTTATTCGCTCCTTGGGAAACCACTTCTCGTAGGTGGAATTGGTGAGTTCTTCCTTTCCTACAGGCTGGTATTCATAATGGAGCAATCCTGAGAGATTTGTCTTGATGTGTTCGTGACAAATATAGTCTCCTTGCTTGTGGTCTTCTGTCAGATGACCTATGGGATAGCCATATTTGATGATGTTATCTCCCTGTTTGAGATGGGTGAGCAGAATCTTATGACCTGCTGGCACATCATTGTTGAGGGTAATGACCTGTCCGTCTATAGATATTTTTTCACCGGCTCTGAGTGGCTCGATGGCTACTGCCACATTGTCGGCAGGGTTGATTCTGATAGTTTTCATAGAGTTTTGTATTCTTTTGGGGTGTAACCCGTATGCTGCTTGAAGTATTTTGCAAAGAAACTTTGATTGGCAAAGTTGAGTTTGTTGCTCACCTCTTTGATGGAGATGCCTTTGGTTCTCAAGAGGCTCTTTGCCTCAAGAATGACATACTGGTTGATCCAGTCTGTTGCATAATTCCCGCTGACTTCATGTATGATGCTTGACAGGTATTTGGGAGAAACAAACAGTTGGTCGGCATAGAAGCCGATGTTGCGATTTGTCATGTAGTGAGCTCTCACCAGTCTCATGAAGCTGATGTACAACTCTTCTTTTCTGCTGGGGGGCTTCTGATCCTGTATTTGTTTGGTTTCAAGTCTAAATATCTGAAAGGCGTTGCATTGAAGAATGTGTAGATAGCTCTTTGCCACTTCCTCTTTGTATAGATAGTGTGGGGTTAGGAGTTTGCGTTTGAGCGATTGGTAGATGGATAGGCTTTCTTGCAATTCCTCTTCGGAAAGTTGATAGACAGGCATTTCTCTCAATGCTCTTCCAAAGTCGATGCCCAGTTTTACATCGCCTGAATAGTTGAGGAAGTCGGGTGAGACAGCCATAAATAGACATGTTGTTCCTTGCTTCAAGTGTTTCATCTGGAAGAAACTGCCAGGAACTACAATGGCGCTCGCTCCGTCAGTGAGAGTGTGTTGTCGCAGGTCGATGCTCATATCTATCTGTCCTTTCACGCAGATGAAAATGACTGCCATGTTCAACTGTACGGGAAAGTTAGGGCGGTTCTTCTCTTCTGAGTCGAAAGATTCTCCATTGAGATTGTCTGCTAATACCAGCTTGTTGGGTATTTGGGCAAAGCGCTCGTCGGTTGGAAAATGAGAGAGATCTACCTTTATTGTTTCTGCCTGATGCCTGTTGGATGTATTGACCATGATTGTATAGGTTTGATTGAAGAAGGTTTTATTGCTTCTTGTAAAACCGTTGTTGTCCTAATGGATGGCAAATTTATATAAAAAACATCATAAAACGGGAGAAAAGTATGTCTTTCTCCCGTTTTATGATGTTTTTATGTGTGTAAGTTCTACTAAATGCTATTTCAGGGCTGCTTTTGCCAATGTGGTAGCCTGATCATAAGCTTTCTCCCAGTCGGTGTCAAGGCTGAATGGGGTCAGTGTTTTGTGATCATTCACGTATGCATTGGCTCTTTCCTTGTCTGTGTCCTTGAAGAGTGGATTGAACTTGCTTGCATCGGTGTAGATTTTGATAATCTCGGTGCGCTTGGCAGATGAAATCAAACGAGCCTTCTCAAGATTTACCTGAAAGTCTGTAACGAAAGAAGCGAGATTGACAGCCTGGCTATCAAAGAAATATGTGTCTTTCTTCAAACCACGCTTTTGTACCATCATGCCAATGTAGTTGAGGGCTGTCACCTTGAATTGGTTGATCTGTATTTCCTCATCAGAAGATTTAGGATTGTTTACAACCTTTGTTGCGTTTTCACGCACAGTGTTGAAAAGGCTCTGAGCCTGAACGCCTGTCACTGAAAGTAGCAGTGCAAGCAATGGAAGAATAAATTTTTTCATATGTCTTCTTTTATACTTTATCAATTATACTTTATCAATATAATGTTGCAAAGTTACTCTTTTATTATATAAGTATATGAAATATATGGGGGTAAACGCTAATTTATTAATGTAGTTTAACATTGTTACCTTGCAAACTCGCTGATTTCGTAATTATTGGCAACAGCCAGTCTAGCACAGTTCTGAAGGAGTGTTCTGTTTGAGTTGTTCACAGGTCCTTTGTCTGTATTCTTTCCATATACAGTGTTGTCATCTCGTAGGTTGCGATTTAGACAAGGTGCAATCAGGCTCTCGAAGAATGTGCATGCCAATAGGTAGCGTCCCGAGTGGAGATTGATGTGAGTGCCATCTCGTGTAAGTTCATTGTCCACATTCAATGCGCTGATCTGTCGTGCATTCTGTACCGCAGTTCCACAAGGGATTATAATATCGATACCTGTTTGCTCCTTCATCTGTTTGACTGAAGCACAGATGCTTTTCCACATTTCGACAGGTGTTTTGTATTTGGCAATGTTCTTGTTGTTGGAGGCATAAGCCCAAGTTTCGTTGAAGGCAAAAGTAGTGCGGGCTGCTCGCTTGTTGATGTGATATGCCTGAATTAGTTTTGACAAATAGGGCTCATAGGTACTATAGTCTCCCGACTCGAGCGAGTATTGCTGGAAGACAACAATATCATAGGGAAAGCGTGCCATCACATCGCTGATGCTGGTGGACTTCTCCAGTTGTTGCTCTCCTTGGCTGTTGTAGCGGTAAAGCTCATATACCTTTTCCGTACTTTTGTAGAACTCGTAATGCTGCTTCATGGAACATCCTCCTTTATAAAGCACATACACGTTTACATTGGTGATTCCTAAAGAATTGAGGATTGAGGGCAGAGCGGCACTGGTGTCTATAGAGAAGGAATTGCCAATGAAGAGTATGTCAAGTTTGTCGGGCATGTAAGGCAATGGTGGATTGCACATATACCCAGTGGTTACGACATTGGTTGCAGCCGCCTTTTGTGCTTGCTGCTGTTTGGCGGTCTTCTCGTTGAAAGCAGCCTTGTCAGTCTTCTGTACTGTCACTCTCTTGACGGTTGTTGTCGTCTTCTGGGCATATCCCTGCATACAACAGAGAAGGAGTGAGAGAATCAATAGGAATCCTTTCATTTTTTTTATTGCAAATGTTGTTACTTCTTCAGAGCCTCATAGAGCAGGTCCATGGCTGTTGCGGCATCTTGGGTTTCCTCATAGAGATTCACAAACTTACTTCCGATGATGGTGCCAGCGGCATTCTTTCTTGCTGATTCCAGAGTCTGTTTGTTGCTGATGCCGAAGCCAATCATGCGTGGATGCTTCAGGTTCATCTGATTGATACGAGAGAAATATTCTTGTTGAGTGTCATTGAATTTTTCTTTAGATCCCGTAGTCGAAGCTGTGCTGACCATATAAATAAAGCCATCGGTGTTTTCATCAATGAAGCGGATACGCTCATCGCTTGTCTCGGGTGTGATGAGCATGATGATCTTGATGTCGTATTTGTCTGCCACAGGTTTGAACTCTTCCAGATATTCTTTGAAGGGAAGGTCTGGGATGATAACACCGTCTATTCCCACCTCTGTGCATCTCTTGCAAAAGTTTTCAAAACCAAACTGGAGGATGGGGTTGAGATAGCCCATGAGGATTAGGGGTATATCAACAGCAGACATCGTGTCTCCGTTTTCGTCAGTCTGTGGTTCTCTGATGCCTTCCAACTGAGAAAAGAGTTTCTTCAGCGACATGCCATTGCGAAGAGCCTTGGTTGCTGCGTCTTGGATTACAGGACCATCTGCCATTGGATCAGAGAAAGGAATGCCTACCTCAATCATGTTCACGCCTTTCTCTTCAAGAGTTCTGATTGTGGATGCTGTGCCTTCCAGTGTAGGATGGCCAGCGCAGAAATAAATGGAAAAAATATTGTTGCTCTTTGAAGCAAAAAGTTGATTAATTCTATTCATGAGTTTGTTTTTGTGTTTTTTAGTTGTTCAGTTTCTGAATGAAATCCTTGATTGTATTTGAATCTTTCAGTCCAGGGGCTATCTCAAAGCCTGAGTTGAGGTCAATGCCCACAAACATTGGGTGGCTGTAGGCTTGCACTTTCTCAACATCGGATGGTTGAATGCCTCCAGTAATGAGAAAAGGCTTCTTTCCTTGATAGTGGTGCAGGATGTTCCAGTCAAATACTTTTCCGCTACCTCCATAACCAGAGAACTTTGTCTCGAAAAGTAGATAGTCCACGCAGTGCTCATACATTTGTGACTTCTCCAGATCCTCTTCTGTTGCGATGGCAATCATCTTGATAAGTTTTATCTCTGTGCCCAATATGTTGCGTAGTTGTTGGCAGAAATCAGGGGTTTCATTCCCATGTAGTTGGATCATCTGAAGTCCGAAGTCCTCCACATGTTTTGCGATGATGGATGGGGACTCATTGACAAACACACCCACTCGCTTCTTCTCCTGTGGAAGATAGCAGGGAACAGCCTTCACATATCTGAGTGATGGAGGATAAAAGATAAAGCCTATCCAGTCGAGCCCGTTGATATGGTCGAGTTCTTGAATGTTTTTTGCTTCTCGCATGCCACACACTTTCACAATCATGCTTCCACCTCCTTGATGAATTGCTGTAAGGCTTCTCCAGGGTTGTCGGCCCTCATGAAAGTCTCGCCAATCAGAAAGCCTCTGAAACCAATATTGCGCAACTCTCTTACTGTTTTTGGATCAGAGATACCACTTTCACTTACTAATAGATAGTCTTTTGGCAAAAGAGATACCAAACGGTAGGAGTTTTCAATATCAGTGTGGAATGTGCCAAGATGTCGGTTGTTTACTCCAACCATGTCAATATTGTCTCCTGCATATTCCAGTTCCTCTTCAGAATGAACCTCTAAGAGTGTTTCCAGCCCCAATTCGTGAGCAGTATATGCCAATGCTTTGCAGTCTTCCTTCTTTAGGGCCGCTGCTATTAGAAGAATGGCATTTGCGCCTATTGCCTTTGCCTGATAGAGTTGGTATTCATCAATGATGAAATCCTTTCTTAAGATGGGACACTTGACCATCGGTCTTGCAATACGGATAAATCCCATGTTTCCACCAAAGAACTTCTCATCGGTTAAGATAGAAAGTGCGCTTGCTCCATTCTGACAGTATAATGCAGGAATCTCCTCTGGTTTGCCATCTTCCTTAATCCATCCTTTAGAAGGACTCTTGCGCTTGAACTCTGCAATGATGCCTGAATTGCTTAATGCGAGGGATGTCTTCATGGAGATGACAGGTTTTGTGTTCTCTGTGATTAATTTAGCTACATTACTATAAAGGAAAGATGGAGTGATTTGTTTTTTCTGGTTCTCCACCTCAATGTGCTTATAGGCAATGATTTCTTCAAGAATGTCGTGTGCCATTTTTGTTGATGGATTAAGAGTTTATAGTTACAAAGTTCTTGAAGGTCTCAAGTGCTTTTCCACTTTCGAGAGATTCGCGTGCTACGGCTACGGAATCTGACATGGTAATGTTGGGATTCATGATGCTGATGCCACATGCTGCATTGGCAATGACCACATTCTTCTGAGCCTCAGTGGCAGTTCCTTCCAGTACGGAATCAAAAATCTTGATGGCATCTTCAGGAGTTTCTCCTCCATAGATGTCTTTTTGCTCAACGTATTTCAGTCCTAAATCCACAGGAGTAAGTACCTTTTCAAAGTGTTTGGTGCAGATTTTGAAGCCACTGGTCAATGAGATTTCGTCATACCCGTCATAGGAAGTGATAACGCCATAGTTGTCACCCAAGTATTGATGCAGATGGGTGTAGAGGCGAAGTTGTGATTGATTGGCTGTTCCATGTAGAGAGTTCTTAGGGTGGCAGGGATTGACAAGAGGCCCTAATAGGTTGAAACAGGTAGGTGTGCCAAGTGCCTTACGGGTAGGTCCCACAAACTTCATGCCATAGGCAAAGAGTGGGGCATGGAAATAGCAGATGCCAGTTTCTTCCAATGAACGCTTCAATTGATGGATGTCGTCTGAAAACTTCACACCATGTCCCTGCAAGACATTGCTGGCGCCACTTACTGATGAAGAACCGCCATTACCGTGCTTTGTCACTTGATACCCTGCTCCTGCAATGATAAAAGCAGAACATGTGGAGATGTTGAAGGTGTTCTTTCCATCGCCTCCCGTGCCTACTATATCAAGCGTGTTATATTCAGAGAAGTCCATGTATTTGCCTGTCTCTAATAGACCTTGACGAAAGCCTAATAGTTCGTCCACCGTTACACCACGAGTTTGAATGGCCATCAGCAGAGCAGCAATTTGCTGTACATTATATTTTTCTTCAACGATGTTGAGCATGATTTGATGAGTATCCTCCATTGAAAGAGTATTACCATCAATAAGTTTCAAAAGATATTGTTTCATTCTTTATTTGTTAGAAATTTTATAATGCCATTAGGTAATGAAGCCTATGGTTCTAAATTTGTTTTTCCCTTTAATGGTATGTTATCTTTTCAACCAGTTTTCAATGATTTTCTTTCCCACTGGAGTCAGCACGCTTTCAGGATGAAACTGAATGCCTCTGATGTCATATTCCTTGTGTCTTAGTGACATAATAAAACCTTCCTCACTCACGCTGGTTACTTCCAGACTATTTGGAAGATCCTCTTGGCTCACCACCCATGAGTGGTATCTTCCCACTTCTATTTGTTTAGGAAGGTCTTCAAACAGTTTGTCGTCTTTGGTGATATTGCTAGGGGTGGCCACACCATGATACACTTCACTAAGATTGGTCAGTTTTGCTCCAAAGCATTCTCCTATGGCTTGATGTCCCAGACACACTCCCAAGATAGGCTTCTTGCCAGCATATTCCTTTATTACATTGAGCAGCAGACCCGCCTCGCTTGGTATGCCTGGACCAGGAGAAAGGATAATCTTGTCGAATCTCTCCAGCATATCCATCTCAAATTGGTCGTTTCTCAAAACAGTCACTTCTGCACCCAGTTCTTTTACAAGATGACTTAGATTATAAGTAAATGAGTCGTAGTTGTCGATAATTACGATCTTTTTCATGTTCTTTTCATTTTTTATGGTGAAAACTAAAGTTCCTCGGCCATGATGATGGCTTTTCTGAGTGCCCCCAATTTATTGTTTACTTCTTGAAGTTCATATTCCACATTGCTCTTGGCTACAATACCGCCTCCTGCCTGAAACCATAGTTGATTATTTCGGCTTACAAATGTGCGGATTGTGATGGCTTGATTCAGATTTCCATTAAAACCGATGCTACCTACGCATCCTCCGTAAGCTCCACGATTGTGTGGCTCATATTCAGAGATTAGTTGCATGGCTCTTACTTTCGGAGCTCCAGAGAGAGTTCCTGCCGGGAAAGTCTCAATAAAAGTCTTGATAGGGTCTGCATCCTTATTCAGTTCACCACTCACTCTTGATACAAGATGAATAACGTGGCTGTAGAATTGCATGTCCTTATAGAAATCTACTTTTACATCGTGGCAATTGCGTGAAAGGTCATTGCGAGCTAAATCTACCAGCATGACATGTTCAGCATTCTCTTTCGGATCGTTTTGCAAATAAAGTGCATTCTTCTTGTCTTGTTCCGCATTTCCTGTACGTTTGGTTGTCCCTGCTATTGGGTCTATATATGCTCTCCTTTCTTCCACTCTACAGTGAGTCTCAGGACTTGATCCAAAGATTCTGAAGCCGCCAAAATCCAAGTAGAATAAATAAGGTGAAGGATTGATGCTTCTCAATGCACGATAGAGTTTGAAGTCATCACCTTCATATTTCTGTTCGAAGCGTCTTGAGAGCACAATCTGGAAAACATCTCCTCTCAGACAGTGCTGGATGCCTTTTCGGATATTCTCTCTGTGTTCATCATCAGTTAGTGTGGATTGATAACAACCCACAGGGTGAAACTCGAACTGTTGGTAAGGACGATGGTTCACATCGTGCTCCAATTGTTTTAAGTCATCCTCTTCCCCTTCCGTTAGAAGTTCGATGAGAGTCAGTTCGTTCTTGAAGTGATTGAACGCCACATAATCTTTATAAAGAATGTATAGAAGGTCAGGAGCGTCATTCTGGTCCTGTGTTTCATCCTTCACGTTGATATCTTCAAAATAGCGTACAGCGTTGAACGATGTGTAGCCATAAAGACCGCAATCTTCCGCATGTTCACCTTCCACCTTGAAATTCCCCAAGAACTCATTGATTAAACAGGATGTGTCATAGTCCTTGGAGATGGTTTTGCGAGTTTCCTTTCCGTCAGGGAATCTCATCACACCTGTTCCGTGTTCTACCGATACACTTCCGATAGGATGTAGGCAGATAAACGAGCGGCTGTGGCTTCCGTCATGATAATCCGAGCTTTCCATGAGTGCGCTTTGTGGGTAAGCGTCACGAACGCGTAGATAAACGCTCACAGGGGTATTGAGGTCGCCAAGAATTTTTCTCGTGGCTGTATGATAGTTATACATAATTGTGTCGTTTTTGTTTGGTTGATGTATTGTGGCTATTTTGAAGTACCACGTGTTCTATACAGTATTGTTTTTAGTGAGAAGCGAATCCCCGATTCACGATGCTACTTCTTATGATGAAGATAGGTGTCCAAATCTTTATCACCTCTTCCGCTCACAGTGAGCACTACTACTGTATCCTTTGTGAATTGGTCTTTTACTTTGGGCAGAAGTGCCAAGATATGAGCACTTTCGAGAGCAGGAATGATTCCTTCCATTCGGGTTAGTTCAAAGGCTGCCTCCAGGGCTTCATCATCATTTGCCGCCAGTACCAAGGCTCTTTCCTTGTCGTAGAGATTGCAGTGGAGAGGTCCTGTGCCTGGATAGTCCAGTCCTGCGGAGATAGAGTAAGGCTCTATGATTTGCCCGTCTTCTGTTTGCATCACTTTGATACGGCTACCGTGCAACACACCTACGGTTCCCACTTGCAGGCTTGCTGCGGTCTCTCCCGATTCTACACCCAGACCGCCTGCCTCGCCCAGTATGATCTTCACTCTCTCATCATCTATGTAGTGGTAGATTGTTCCAGCAGCATTGCTGCCTCCTCCCACACATGCCATGAGACAATCGGGGTAGTCTCTGCCTATCTTTTCTTTCAGTTGCCATTTGATTTCCTCCGAAATCACGCTCTGAAGTATTGCCACCATGTCGGGGTAAGGATGAGGACCTACAGTTGAGCCAATGATGTAGAAGGTGTCTTCTGGATGGCAACACCAGTCTCTGATAGCCTCGTTGGTGGCGTCTTTCAATGTTTTGTTGCCGCTCTCTACAGGTATAACGGTTGCGCCCAACATCTTCATTCTTTCTACATTCACGTGCTGACGTTCTACATCGAGTGCTCCCTGATACACCGTGCAAGGCATGTTCATCAGTGCGCAAGCAGTTGCGGTAGCCACACCGTGTTGTCCTGCTCCAGTCTCAGCAATGATTCGTGTCTTGCCCATCTTCTTCGCCAAAAGAATTTGTCCCAGTGCATTGTTAATCTTGTGTGCGCCTGTATGGTTCAAGTCTTCACGCTTCAGGTAGAGTTTGCAACCATATTTCTCGCTCATGCGCTTGGCAAAATAGAGTGGTGAAGGACGACCCACATAGTCTTTCAGTAGTGCATGATACTCGGCTTTAAATTCCTCACTCTCCAGAATGGGAAGATATGCCTTCTTCAGATTCTCTACTGTCTTATAGAGAATTTCTGGGATGTAAGCACCTCCAAATTCTCCATAGAAGCCATTGTTGTCCACTTGATAACTCATAATTCTTTTATTGTTAGTAATTTTTATTTTTATTGTGAAAGTAAATAAACAAAAAGAGCCTACCGCAAGTACGATAGGCTCTCATTTATATGCTATGCTGTATATTTTATCTTTGCATAGGGGAAATGACCATCTCTCTCGCGATTTTATTGAATCCCAAGCTATGCCAACGCCAATATGTGTTAAACATCTGTGTCATTTCTCCGAAATTTTCATTTCGCTTGCAAAGTAATGTCATTTTTTGCAAATGACCAAACTTTTTACCTAAAAAAATACTCTTTCGTTTTATTTTATCAAGAAAGTCTTTCCTTTTGTCACATAAGTACCCTTCTGCATGCGCTGAATGTCATCTACTGTCACCTGTTTCGCCACTGTCATACCAGAGAGGTTATACACATCCACTCTTTCTCCCTTCTTCACGATAGAGGTCACGCCCGTCACATCCTCGTCAATATGGTTGGTCTTAAGCAGGGTAGAGTTGCCTTTAGACATCTTCACATAACAGCGAGTGGCATAGAATCCGTTGGTGGCTTCATCCACATTCACAAATGCAGCCTCGCCATTGTTCTTTGCCAAGATACCATACAGACCTTCTGAGTCCAGATGTGTCTGCGCCCCCGACATAATAACAGTCTCACCACTACCTTCTGCAGTATAGACCAACTGTGGCGTACCTTTTATAATCTGTGCATTTTCCACCACAAATTTCTTAGATCCACTTTCTCCAGCATAATAGAGGATATAAGGGGTGTTAGGCTTGATGCCCTCCTTTTTGCAGTTCTGAAAGTTCAGTTTCACGTTCAGCCCGTCGTTCTCCACACCCACCAACTTTTCCAGTTTGCAGTCACTGCCAAATACCTCGTCCACCTGTTCGGCACTCATGGCAAACGGGAGAGATAACGTGTTCCACTGGTTAAAGAGATAGCGGCTAATGGACACGTTCAATGTCTGACCTGCATACTTTTCCAGATCAGTTCCTTTGTAAGTGCTCAAAGTCAATGTCTGCTGAGCCGATACGCCTATGCAACTGAGTGCAAAAGCCGTTGTAAGTAATAGTTTCTTCATAAGCTTTTATTATATAATAATGTGTAACATGTTTATGTTTGGTAAAGAGTGAAAACATGGAAAACCATTACACCAATGGAAGAACGTTTGAGCAGGCGGTCGCAGTGGTATAAATCGACTTCCCTCTCCTTTTCTGTGAATGTGTTATCACGCTGATTCTCCACGGAATGATGATTTTGTGGCAAAATTAAGGAAAATGTTTGAAATGAGCAATGTTTTTTTCTTAAAATGTTATAACTTTGCATTCAAAATTCAAAATCTAAATTTCACTCAATGGCTGCAAGACTAAGATTCAAGGTGGTGGACGAGGCGTTCAAGCGTAGTCCTGTATTTGTGGAACAACCCAAAGAGCGCCCAAGCGAGTATTTCGGAAAGTATGTCTTCAACAAGCAGAAGATGTATAAGTATCTACCAGCCAAGGTGTATGAAAAGATGTGTGATGTGATTGACAATGGTGCACCTTTCGACCGCACTATTGCCGATGCTGTGGCTCAAGGCATCAAGACCTGGGCTATAGAGAATGGAGTCACACACTACACCCATTGGTTTCAACCTCTTACAGAGGGTACTGCACAGAAACATGATGGTTTTGTGGAGCACGACTGGAAGGGGGGCATGGTAGAGGAGTTCGAAGGCAAGTTGTTGGTTCAGCAAGAGCCTGACGCCAGTTCCTTTCCCTCGGGCGGTATCCGATCCACCTTCGAGGCTCGTGGCTATTCAGCATGGGATCCCACCTCGCCTGTCTTTATCATTGGCGACACATTGATGATTCCGACCATCTTTATTTCTTATACGGGTGAAGCACTCGACTACAAAGTGCCTCTCAAGAAGGCTCTTCATGCAGTTGATAAGGCTGCTACAGCCGTGGCTCAATACTTCTATCCTGATACGAAGAAAGTTCTCACCAACCTTGGTTGGGAACAGGAATATTTCCTTGTTGATGAGTCGCTTTATGCAGCACGTCCAGACCTTGTCATGACAGGTCGCACTCTCATGGGGCATGATTCAGCCAAGAATCAGCAGATGGATGACCATTATTTTGGCTCTATCCCTGCTCGTGTGGAAGAATTCATGAAGGATATAGAGATTCAGGCTCTTCATCTTGGCATTCCTTGCAAGACTCGGCATAACGAAGTTGCACCTAACCAGTTCGAACTTGCTCCGATTTTCGAAGAGTGCAATTTGGCTGTCGATCACAACATGCTCATGATGTCTATCATGAAGAATGTGGCACGCAAGCACGGTTTTCGTTGTCTCCTCCATGAGAAGCCTTTCAAAGGCGTGAATGGTTCGGGCAAACACAACAACTGGTCGCTCGCTACCGATACGGGTGTGCTTCTGCATGCTCCAGGCAAGACTGATATGGACAACCTCCGTTTCGTCACCTTCACGGTGGAGACGCTGAAGGCCGTGTATGACCACAATGGACTCATCAAGGCCTCCATCATGAGTGCCACCAATGCCCATCGTCTGGGAGCAAATGAGGCTCCTCCAGCCATCATATCCTCTTTCTTGGGCAAAACTGTCACCGACCTCATCGACCATGTGGAGAAGGCTGACGATGGCAATCTCTCAATGGCTGGCAAGACTTCCTTCAATCTTCAGTTGCCGTCACTTCCAGAGCTTCTCATAGACAATACAGATCGCAACCGCACCTCTCCTTTTGCCTTCACAGGCAATCGCTTTGAGTTTCGTGCTGTGGGTGCTGAGGCAAACTGTGCTTCTGCCATGCTCACTCTCAACAGTGCCATGGCTGAAGCTCTCACAAGTTTCAAAGAGCGTGTGGACGCACTCATTGCCGATGGTAATGCCAAGGAGGCAGCTATCCTCAAGATTGTGCGTGACGATATTAAATATGTCAAGCCCATTATCTTCAATGGCAATGGTTACAGTGATGAATGGAAAGCCGAAGCCGCCAAGCGTGGTCTTGATTGTGAGACATCTGCTCCTCTCATTTTCGACAACTATCTTTCCGAGTCGTCCATCAAGATGTTTGAATCCACTAATGTCATGCATCTCAATGAACTTCAGGCTCGCAACGAGATTAAGTGGGAGACTTACACCAAGAAGGTGCAGATCGAGTCTCGCATCTTTGGCGATCTCTGCCTCAACCATATCATACCTGTAGTGACCAAATATCAGTCTATGCTGATTGACAATGTTCATAAGGTGCAGGGCATTTTCCCTGCAGAAAAGGCACAGAAGATTTCCAAGGAAAACCTCTATCTCATCGAGAAAATCTCTGATCATGAGTCCTTCATCATCGAGAATGTTGAGAAGATGGTAAATGCTCGCAAGATTGCCAATCGTATAGAGTCGGTGCGTGAGAAGGCTATTGCCTATCATGACACTGTCGCTCCTCTTCTTGAAGAGATTCGTTATCATGTGGATGAGCTTGAGACCATCATTGACGATGAGGCTTGGCCACTTCCAAAATACCGTGAACTTCTTTTCATCCGATAAATGGACTGGAGAAGTCTTATTCGCAGACAAGGAGGGGAGAATGCAATTGCGTTCTCCCCTCCTTGCCTATGGGTAGAGATACTTAATACTGTAGATAGAGATACTTAATGATGGTGTGGATTCTTTCAGTTTCGTTACCTGTAGATGTTGCGTGCTTCTTCCTCCAGAATCTTCCTTGTTCTTATTGCTTCAAGAAGTTGTTTTCGCCACTTCAAGAAATCATTTTCGCGGTTTCAAGAGGTTGTTTTCATGCTTTTCGCAAATCACGCAATTCATTACTCATGCTTTTTACCTGCCCCTGTCTTCTGTGAGCCTTCGATATGCCTTCGATAAGCCTTCGATACGAGTCTAACATAATTCCTTCACTTTCCTCCTTTCTTTTTTCATCCTTTTTAGGCTTTCAGCATGTGTCTTTCCCGTATAGTGTCATCAAACTTGCAGAGAGGAATCGCTTGTTGAACTCGTATTGTATGTGATGTTTTTATTGTTCCAGCAGGTTCTTTAGATTCTGGTCTGTCGGATTCTTGATGGCAACGTTTTGGGCTTTGCCTGTGAGGGTTATCTTTTGTTTTGCTTCGTTCATGACAACGAGATTATTGACATCCAGACCTAAGGAGATGGTGGCATTGCTGCGAGAGAGGAGAGTGACATCTTCTGCATAGAGTTGTTTGATGACGATAGGGCCAGAGTTGTTCGATTGCAGACTGATGGTGGTGCACCTCACTTCGTCAAACTTGAGGTGTCCTGTGCCTATCACACCCAACTGAAGATCGTTGGTCTGAATGGGAGATAGGGCTTCAAAGCCTCCGTTAGCACAGATGCTCACACACTTAAGTTCTGGTGTGGAGACGTACATCTTGATGTTGGAGGTGTTGCCATAGCGGTTGATGTCGGAATAGTTGTCAAGTCGGGTGCTGACGGTGAGCACGCCACTGTCGAAGTCGGCTACAAGGTGGGTGAGCGTGAGGCTGTCTCCCTCCACTTCTATGTTGTATTCTCCCTGCCTGTAATAGATGTCCACACTGCCCAGATTGGTGATGTAACTGAAGTTGCTGGGGACATTGATGTGCTTCTTCACGATGTTTGCAGGACGAGCACTTTCTGTTTTGTTGGCAGTCTTTTTATTCTCATTCTTTGCCTGGTTCTTCTGTGCAGTCTGACCGCAGCCACAAAGAAGAAGAGTGGAGAAGAGGAGGGTAGTCAAGCGTTTCATTTCTGTTGTTTGTTTTTTACTTTTTGCAAAGTTAGCAATAAAAGTGTAAAGTGAAAAGTGTAAAGTGAAAAATATAAGTTTCCATTGTGTGTTTGATTGGACGAGCGTCAAAGTTTATGAATAGAAATGACTGATGAACCGTTTTTTTTTTATATCTTTGCAATCTGAAAAGAAAATAAGAATACATTATTATTAAATATTATGGAAATAGACAACAAGTACATTACTGTCGCATATAGACTCTTCACCATCGAAGAGGGATTGGAGGACAAAGAACCAATGGAAGAGTGTAATGAGATTCACCCATTTCAGTTTATCAGCAAGTTGGGATTGGTTTTGCCTAAGTTTGAGGAGAATGTAGCCGACCTGAACACAGGTGATGCGTTTGATTTTACGATTAAGTGTGAAGATGCTTATGGCGACTTCAGCGACGAATTGATGTTTGATGTGGATGCAAACATCTTCAAGGTAGATGGCAAGATTGACACCAATCACGTGTATGAGGGTGCTGTAGTGCCTATGCAGGGTGAGGACGGAAGTCGTTTTAATGCAACAATCATTCAGATCAAGCAAGACAAGGTGACGATAGACTTAAATCATCCTCGTGCGGGTCAGGACCTCCACTTTGTGGGTAAGGTTGTGGAGAGCCGTTTGGCTACTAATGAGGAAATCTCTGAGACCTTGAACTCACTCGGTGAGTCTGGTGGCTGTGGCGGTGGTTGTGGCAACTGTGGCGATGGCGGATGTGAAGGTGGCTGTGGTGGCGGATGCCATTGCTAAGCAATAGTTAATTAAAAAAAATGATCCGATGAGAAACGTGTGGGGACATATATTTACGCTGACCACTTTTGGCGAGAGTCATGGAGTGGGCATAGGTGGTGTGGTGGATGGCATGCCTGCAGGCATAACCATTGACGTGGATTTCATTCAGCAGGAACTGAACAGGAGAAGACCGGGGCAGAGCAGACTGACTACGTCAAGGCAGGAAGGCGACCAGGTGGAGATTCTCTCGGGTGTGTTTGAGGGAAAGAGCACGGGATGTCCGATAGGCTTTCTTGTGCGCAACAATAATCAGCGCTCTGGTGACTATGAGAATGTGAGACACACCTTCAGGCCCAGCCATGCTGATTACACGTACACGGAGAAGTATGGCTTTCGCGACTATTGCGGAGGAGGGCGTTCTTCTGCACGTGAGACTATCTCCAGATGTGTGGGTGGCGCAATGGCCAAGTTGGCTTTGAAGCAGCTGGGCATAGAGGTGACGGCTTATACATCACAAGTAGGTCATATTGCCGTGGAGCGTAGTTACCAGGATTTGGACTTTAGAGAGATAGAGATGAATCCTGTGCGCTGTGCTGACCCCATGAAGGCAAAGGAGATGGAACAACTGATTCTGGATGTGAAGAAGGAAGGTGACACCATCGGCGGCATCATCACTTGTGTGGTGAGGGGCTGTCCTGTAGGCTTGGGCGAACCAGCCTTCTCGAAGTTGCATGCCGAGCTGGGTCTGGCAATGTTGGGCATCAATGCTGTGAAGGGCTTTGATTATGGTGCGGGTTTTGAAGGTGTGGGGCAGAGAGGCTCTGAGCAGAATGATTCTTTCTATAATGATAACGGACGCATCAACACACGCACCAATCATTCAGGTGGCATTCAGGGCGGTATTAGCAATGGGCAGGATATTTATTTCCGTGTGCTGTTCAAACCCGTGGCTACGCAGTTGCGCCAACAGGCTACAGTGGATGACCAGGGCCAGGAAATGATGCTGGAGATGAAGGGAAGACACGACCCATGCGTGTTGCCTCGTGCTGTGCCTGTGGTGGAGGCTATGGCTGCAATGACGGTATTAGACCATTATCTAATGAATAAAACTGTGAAATTATGAATAAAGTAATGCTTATCGGTAATGTGGGAGCAGACCCGCAGGTGAAATACCTTGATCAGGGAGTGTGTGTGGCTCAGGTGAGACTTGCCACAACAGAGAAGGGTTACACCTTGCAGAATGGAACGCAGGTGCCTGACAGGACGGAATGGCATAACTGTATCTTTTGGCGAAAGCAGGCGGAAATTGTGGAGAAGTATGTGCATAAAGGCGACAAACTTTATGTGGAGGGAAAGATTCAGACCCGCGACTGGACCAATCGCCAGGGTGTGACACAGAGGACTATTGATATTATGGTGGAGAGCATGGAGTTTCTTTCTCCCAAATCTTCTCACCAGTCCAATAACCAGACGGCAGAACCTGCTCAACCTTCCACTCCTTCTGTGGTCACTCCTTCGGAAAACGAAGATCAATATCCTTTTTGATACCCCAAAGAACTATGGACGAATCTTTTTATAATACGACTGTAAAACCTACCATCATCGCCGGACCATGTGTGATAGAATCTATGGAATGCTTAGAAGAGGTGGCACAGGAGATGGTGAGACTCAATGAGAAATATGACTTGAACATCATCTTCAAGTCGTCGTTTGACAAAGCCAACCGCACCAGCATCCGCTCCTACCGTGGACCAGGACTGGAGAAAGGCATACAGATGCTTGCTGACATAAAGGAGAAGTATGGGCTGCGCATCTTGACAGACATCCATGAGAGTTGTCAGGCACAGGCCGCTGGAGAGGTAGCTGACGTGTTGCAGATTCCTGCTTTTTTATGCAGACAGACTGATTTGCTCGTGGCTGCTGCCCACACCGGCAGAATCGTCAATATCAAGAAGGCTCAGTTCCTCTCTGGTATGGATATGGAGTTTCCTGTGCAGAAGGTTAGGGAGAGCGGTAATGACAATGTGTGGCTGACGGAACGTGGCAACGTTTATGGCTATAACAATCTGGCAGTGGATTTCCGCAATATAGCGGACATGCACCGTTTCACTGACACGGTGATAATGGACTGCACGCACAGTGTGCAGCGTCCGGGTGCTGCAGGTGGCAAGACTGGAGGCAATCGTGAATTTGTGCCAGCAATGGCTTTGGCTGCTAAGGCTTTTGGTGCCAATGGCTATTTCTTTGAGGTTCATCCCAATCCTGATGAGGCACTCTCCGATGGTCCTAACATGCTTTTCTTGAGTGAATTGGATCGTGTGATAGCATCACTCATTGACTAATTGACAGATCTTCGGCTTTTTGAGGAGGCCGAAGGACAGGACGAACTAACAATAAATGATGAATTTGTAAAGATGGATGCTAAGATTTATGCTGAAAGGTGTTTGCGTGATGAGGCTCAGACCCTGCTTGACTTAATTCCACAATTAGATAACCAGTTTGAACAGGTCGTGGATCTTATCCATCGATGCACAGGTCATGTGGTAGTGACAGGTGTGGGGAAGTCTGGTCATGTGGGTGCTAAGATAGCGGCCACATTGTCCTCTACGGGCACTCCTGCCATCTATCTGAACACGTTGGATGCGCTTCATGGAGACCTCGGCATGATCATGAATGACGATGTTTTGTTTATGATCAGCAACTCGGGTAACACCGATGAATTGCTTCGTATCACGGCTTCGCTTGAAGAACGCCATATCCCTATTGTCTCGATGACGGGTGATGCTCACTCGCTTTTGGCTCAGCACTCTACTTATCATATTCTGTGCAGTGTGGAGAAAGAGGCTTGTCCGCTCAACTTGGCACCCACATCCAGCACCACTGCTGCTATGGCAATGGGTGATGCGCTGGCATGTGCACTGATGGAGGTGAGGAGATTCCGTGCTAAAGACTTCGCACAGTTTCATCCAGGGGGCACATTGGGTAGGAAGTTGCTGGTGAGAGTGAAGGATGTGATGTACACGGACAATTTTCCTATCATCCCTCCACACGTGCGTCTCTCGGAAGCCATCATGGCTATCAGTGCAGGCAAGTTGGGACTTGGCGTGGTGATGGAAGATGAAAAGATTTTAGGTATCATTACCGATGGCGACATTCGTCGTGCTGTGGAAGGTGCGCGCGATAATTTCATCAATCTCACAGTGTGCGAGGCGATGACCCGCAGTCCTAAGACCATCTCGCCTGATGCTAAACTGACGACCATTCAGCAGATGTTCAGAAATCATAAGATTCACTCTCTTCTGGTGACAGACCATGGGAAGTTGGTCGGTATCGTGGATTACTTTGCGATTATGAATTAGGTGCTGTAACCTCTATTCATTGATGAAGAGGCATAGATGTTGTTTTACTCCAAATAGGTCATTAGCGTGAGTCCATCCAACTCACGCTAATTTTATGTTGAACCACTCCCTATTACTACTTTCTTGATGTGTGTGCATCTTCTTCTCCATTCCTTCTTTTTTAATTTCCTTACCGAAATTTATGGAAGATTCGTATAAAATTCGTTGGTGATTCGTGCTGTTTTCACTTGTTGTGGAATAATGGTTAAGCGAGTTGGACAAGTTTTGATGCAGGATGGCTTACACAAGAACGTGAGTGATATTTCCATGACTTCTTTTATTGCTCTTATCTTGTTTATATACAATGAATTATAGATACTTTTTGCTTAAATGCTTGTGGCGATGAAAATGCACCATTGTTCATGGACTATCGCACCATTGTCCGTTGGCACTTGAAATATTGTTCGTTGGTGCTCGAAGCATTGTTCGTTGGCTGATGAAGTATGCTTCGGTCATGAGATGTGTATGATTGCATGGAATATCCTACTGTTTTCACCGCTTCTTTCTCACTTCTTTTGTGGCCACCCCAACTTTTTCTGAAAGAGGAAGAGGAGTGGGGTTTTCATATATGTCATTCACCAGAAGGAATCAACGCTACAGGTATCAGACTATCACAAAAAGAAATTCGACGAATCCAGAATAGGGTTTCTGTGGATTCGTCGAACTTGCTATGTTTTCGGGTGTTGCTGGATAGCGGTGCTCCCTTATTCAGAGAGGTCTGCAATCCAGTCTGAACTGCTTGCATCGCTTGGCATGCGCCAGTCACCACGTGGGGATAGTGACACGGAGCCGACCTTCGGTCCATCGGGCAGACAACTTCGCTTGAACTGTTGGGTGAAGAAGCGACGGCAGAAGGTGTGAAGCCATTTCTTGATGGTGTCTTCGTCGTATGTGCCAACAGCCATACCGTTCTCAGGGGTTTCGCGATAGGTTTGCTTGACAAAGGCTTGAAGGGCGAGGAAGTAAATCTTAGCAGGTCGGAAGCCAAGGCGCAGCAGATTGTAGAGGAAGAAGTCGTGAAGTTCGTATGGCCCTACGAGGTCTTCTGTCTTCTGCATAATCTCTCCGTTCTCGTCGGCAGGGATGAGTTCGGGAGAGATAGGTGTTTCTATGATGTCAAGTAGAGTGGTTTTAGAGGTGTCGTCCACACTGGTGAGGGCAACCCACTTGACGAGATATTTGACAAGAGTCTTTGGTATGGAAACGTTCACGCCATAGTTGGACATGTGGTCAGCATTGTAGGTGCACCATCCGAGTGCCAGTTCGCTGAGGTCGCCTGTACCTACCACAAAACCATTGCACTGGTTGGCCACATCCATGAGGATTTGTGTGCGTTCGCGTGCCTGACTGTTCTCGTAGGTGACATCGTGTATGTTTATGTCATGACCAATGTCCTTGAAGTGTTGGATGCAGGCATCTTTAATGCTGATTTCCTTGATGGTGATGTCGAGCGACTGCATGAGACTCATTGCATTATTGTAGGTGCGGTCAGTAGTGCCAAAGCCTGGCATGGTGACTCCAATCACTTCCTTGTGAGGTCGGTTGAGCATATCCATCGTCTTCACACAGACGAGGAGGGCAAGGGTGGAATCAAGACCTCCACTAATGCCAATCACAATGCTGCGTGCGTTGGTGTGGACGATTCGTTTGGCAAGTGCCTCTGTCTGGATGGAGAAGATTTCTTCACACCGCTCGTCAAGTTCTTTTCCGCTGGGCACAAAAGGATGTGGATCGACATAACGAGTGAACTCGAAGTTGTAGGCAGGATTGACAGTCTGACACTGGATGTCTATGCTGTTGGTGGCGGCAATCTCTCTCACGTTCTCTGCAAAAGTGGTGTTCTTTCTGCGCTCTGAGAGTAAACGCTCGGTGTCTATCTCTGAGATAACCATTTGTTCCTCGAGGCAAAATCGTTTGCTGCGTGCCAGCAGGCTTCCATTCTCATATATCAGTGCATTGCCTGCAAATACAAGGTCTTGGGTGGACTCACCAAAACCGCATGAGCTATACACATAACCTGAAATGCAACGTGCGCTCTGCTGACTGATGAGCGAGAGGAGATATTGGTTTTTGCCAATTACCTCGTTTGTGGCACTCAGGTTGAAGATGATTTCAGCACCTTTCAGGGCTAAGTTGCAGCTTGGAGGGATGGGTGACCACAGGTCTTCGCAAATCTCAATGCCAAAGGTTGTGCTTTGGGTGTGGAAGAGTAGGTTGCGCCCCATGGTGACTTGTTGTGCACAGAGGTGAATCTGTGTGTTGAGCGTTGCTGTGGCAGGTGAAAACCAACGCTTTTCATAGAACTCCTGATAGTTGGGCAGGTAAGTCTTAGGCACAACACCCAAGATCTTGCCTCCCTGCACCACCACGGCACAGTTCATGAGCAGTGAATCGACCATGACAGGCATGCCGACAATGGCAATGATCTGAAGTGAGCGTGTGAAGTCGAGCAATTTGAAGAGGCTCTCCTCACATTTCTCCAAAAGCAGTTGCTGTCCAAAGAGATCTTGACAAGTGTATCCACAGATGCATAGTTCAGGGAATGTGATGATTTCCACTCCTTTTCCTTCAGCCTGAACAATCAGGCTCTCTATCTGCTGAATATTGTATGTGCAGTCTGCCACCTTCAGTGAAGGTATGGCTGATGCAACTTTGACAAAACCGTAATTCGAAATCATATATGTAATAAATTGATAATTATTGATGATGGGGGTAGATATGCTCTCCTCACTCAGCATTGAGTTGGAGTGTGGCAGTCTTGAGTCCCTTGGCACTCACCTTGACTGTGACTTCTCCTTTCTTTCCATTGTTTTGAATGCCGATGACGAGCTGTCCGTGGAACACTCTCATGTGTGGCTTGGTGAAAACTTCAAGACTTGTGGCGTCGCCATTGCATATTCCCTTGAAGCGTGCTGCTCCTGACACATTGACTTGGACGGACTGATTGGCATCAGGCACGAGGTTGCCTTCCTTGTCAAGTACATTGACCGTGATGAAGGTCATGTCTTCTCCATCTGCACGAAGAGGCTTGACGGGAGCACCGAGGTCGCCTGTGAGTTGGATGGATGAAGCAGTGCCTGCTGTCTTGACAGTTTGAGAACCAGCCTCTATTCCGTTCTTGTCATAAACCACAACCTTGAGTTCTCCTGGTTCATATACCACATTGTTCCAGCGCAGACGATAGCGGTCGATGGCAGGGTCGTTGATGTCGGAGATTCTTCCTTCCTTGCCTGTGCCTTTCGTGGCTTGGGTGTTTTTGGAAATCTTACCTTGTGACTTTCCATTCACAAAGAGTTCTGCTGTGGGGTGATTGGTGTAGCAATACACAGGGGTTACTTCTCCCTCACGGTTAGGAAATGTCCAATGAGGAACGAGGTGAATCGTGCTTTCCTCTTTGTTCCAATGCGAGCGGTAGAGGTAATATCGGTCTTTGGGCAAACCTGCCAAATCGAAGATGCCAAAATAAGAAGAGCGACTGGGCCAATACTCATCATAAGGAGTTGGTTCGCCAAGATAGTCGAAGCCTGTCCACACGAACTCACCTATCACCCAAGGCTTGTCTTCTTGTAGAAGCCAGTCTTCCTCAGGAATATTAGACCACCAGCATGCCTCCATGTCATAACTGGAGCATTGACCATCGGAGTAGGTCTTGCCATCTGCACGTGTGACAGGAAAATGATAGACACCACGTGAGGACACGGTAGAGGCAGTCTCGCTGCCCAAGACAAAGCCATGCCTCAATCGCTCATAGGCAGACTCATAGCGGTGTGTGCGATAATTGATGCCAGGGATGTCCAATACTTGTGCAAAGCCTGTGGAAAGGGCATTGTCTATGCGATCCATGCCAGAAGTGACAGGACGGGTCTTGTCCAGGCTATGCAGATAATCCTGCATCTCGCGCACCATGCGGTTGCCTTCTTTTGAGCCCTGTTCAGGGATCTCGTTGCCAATAGACCACATGATGATGGAGGGGTGAAGACGATGCGCCATGACAAGGTTGTGGATGTCGCGTCTCCACCAGTCTTGATAGAAACGTGCATAGCCATTCTTGCATTTAGGGTATTGCCACATGTCGAAGCTTTCTGCCATGACCATCATGCCAAGTGAGTCATATACCTCCATCTGCATCTGCGAGGGAGTGTTGTGGGCGGTGCGTATAGCATCACAGCCCATACTCTTGAGAAGTTCCACCTGACGAATGAGGGCTGACTTGTTGATGGCTGCTCCAAGCATGCCAAAATCATGGTGTAGGCACACACCCTTGATTTTGCGAGGTTGTCCGTTGAGAAGGAATCCTTTCTCGGCATTGACTTCGACAGTGCGTATGCCATATTTGACGGTACGAGAATCTAAGATGTCTCCTGATGCAGAGACAATGCTGACGGTCAGGTCATGGAGTTCTGGATGCTCTGGCGACCACGGTTGAATGGCATGAAGAGGGGGGAAGTCTATTTCAGCAAAAGCATAATCAGATAGTCTCTGTAGTTGGACATCGTGTGATTGTCCTTGGCTGACAAAGCGGACATGAGCGTCATGTGTTTCACCCTCAACCCGAACACTGAAGTGCAGAAGAGCCGTCCGGTCTGTTAAACAACGTGTTTCAGCATTGATGCCCCATTCGGGAATATAGCAGGAACCTGTGGTGATGAGTTTGACAGGACGGTATAAGCCTGCTCCAGGATACCATCTGCTGCTCTCTTCTACGTTTTGCAGGTGTACTGCCAAGGTGTTTGGAGAGCCATCTTGATGAAGATAGGGCGTTATATCCACTAAAAATGGTGTGTAACCATATTTCCATTCACCAGCCTTTTGTCCATTCACATATACCTCTGGTTCAGCCATGGCACCGTCGAAGTTGAGTACAGCATGTTTGCAATGAGAATCGACCGTGAACGTGTTACGATACCAGCCTTGTCCTATCCAAGGTAGAGAACCGCTTCGTCCTGTCTTCTCACTGGCTTCTTCCTCTCCGTTTTGTGTTATAGCCACTGTTTGTTTGTCTATCTCTTTATCAAAAGGTCCATCGATAGCCCAATCGTGTGGAATCTGTACAGTCTGCCAGTCTTTGTCATCGTATAGTTCTTGAGCAGGAGTTATGCCATCCTTCTCTCCATGAGAGAAAGTCCAGCCATCACGAAGGGTGATTTCCTTTCGTTGTGCAGATGCTGTTAGGGTAGATGCAGAGATGCCTATCAACAGCAGAATTCTTAAGATGAGTGAATGAATGGCCATAATAGGTGATTCTTCATTCTGCAACACTATGGATGAATGATTTGAAGAGTTCTTGAGCAATTATAGTTGTCTCGGATGCTGTCATATCAGATTTTACCCAACTTAGTGTTGCAAAAGAAATTGGGCAAAAGAACTGAAAGACATGGCAAAGATAACAATAAAAATTGAGGGATTCACACTTTTAGGTGGAATATTTACAATTGCGGAGCAATAAGGTCAAGCGTTTGAGGAAATGAGGCGTATATGACAATCAAGTGACGTCTTCTGTGATGACAGAGGTTAGGCATCTGTAGAAGCAGGCTTTAGGGTCTGTGCGAACTGACAAGATGGAGCATGATGTAGGTGTGCCTCCTTTGTTGGATTGATGAGTTCAGTCTTTTGTAGGAATGCCAAATGCGTGCTTCATGGAATTAACGAATGCCTCTTTCATTGAGTGCCCGAATGTAGCAAGCCGCATTCTGAAGGTGCTCGCCATAGGAGACTGCATAGTTGTGAGTGCCAGAGAAGTCTTCTTTAGCACACATATATATATAGTCATTGTTGTCATGATTGAGCACAGCATCAATGCCCGCAATGCTTGGCACGCGGATAGGACCAGGAGGTAACCCCATGTTCTTATAAGTATTATAAGGGGAATTTGCTTTTAGGTGCTCGTGAGTGACCCTCTTGATGGAGAAGTCGCCTACGGCATAGATGACTGTGGGATCGCTTTGCAAAGCCATAGGCTTGCGCATTCTGTTCATGTAGAGAGCGGCGATGATGGGCTTTTCTGCATTGTTGGCAGTCTCACTATCTACGATTGAAGCCAAGGTTATTACTTTTTCCTTCGTCATCTTCTCGCCTGCATACTTGCTCACCTCATCGAGTTTTCTCATGCGCTCTTCATTCCAGAATCGCTCATGCTCTATCTTCATACGCTCCATCATCTTGTCTATACTCATATCCCAATAGACTTCATAGGTGTTGGGGATGAATAATCCCGGGAGAGATTCCTTGGTGTAGCCCAGTTCCGTAATCTTATCTGTATTGTTGAGGTATTCAGCAATACTGGCAGAATCTACCATGAGTTGTCGTGCAAGTTTCCCTGCCATGTCGTTCATGGTTCTTGCAGAGGGGACAATGAGATTGATGGGTTCTTCATGGTGATTGCGGATGTTACGTACCAACTGTAGCATGGTCATCTCCTTGTTCACCACATATTTGCCTGTGTGGATGCGGTCTTTAAGATTGAGGACTCCTGCAAAGAGATGAAATACCCGCATGTTGGAAGCCTTGCAGTCTCTGTCTATCTTCATGCTGATGGAATCTATATTGTCATCAGTATCAATATATATATATACAGGCTTCTCTGTCTCAAATCCACTTCTGTAAAGCCAGAAGCCAATGACACCTGCCACAACAATGAGGCTGCAGAAGAGCACCCATATCCAATTACCCTTTTCCTTCTTAGACATATATTCTTTGTTTTCGGTATGAATAGCTAAAAACATGTATTTTGCCATGAGTATGGCAGAAATAATGACCTTTATGCTTTCTTATTATTAATAATACGGCAAAGATAGTGAAAAAGTATCGAAGATGATACTTGTGTTGCAAAAGATTTGTATCTTTACACGAAAATTCATTATTAATTCAATCATCATGGGAAGTTTTAAGGATTTAGTGCAGTTGCGCCGAAGCGTAAGGAAGTTTACAGACCAAGAACTTGCGGCAGAGGATTTGCAGACCATTCTTCGTGCTGCTTTGATGTCTCCAACCAGCAAGAGTACCCGTGCTTGGCACTTTGTAGTGATAGACGATAAGGATTTGCTGGAGAAGATTTCACTCTGCAGACCTATGGGAAGTCAATTTGTGGCAGGTGCTAAAGTTGCCATTGTAGTGTTGGGCGATAGGGAAGTGACAGATGCTTGGTGTGAGGATGCGTCTATAGCGGCAGTCACCATGCAGTATCAGGCGGCAGACTTGGGCATTGGTTCATGCTGGTGTCAAGTGCGCAACCGTTTTATGGAAAACGGAGAACCTTCCGATCATGTGCTTCGTTTCTTGCTTCGCTATCCTGAAAACCTCACGGCTGAGTGCGTGATAGGCTTTGGGTATCCTGCCATTGAGCGCAAGCCTCAAGATGAGGATAAACTGAAATGGGAGAATGTGCACGTTGGTCCACTGCCTGAATCGTGATGATGAAAGAACAAGTTTACTGACAAAATAGAGTTTCAACCTTATGGAAATAGTGTTGATTGGAGCTGGCAATTTAGCCACAAATTTAGGAAAGGCATTGTTCCAGTCTGGACATGTCATTAAACAAGTGTATAGTCATACAGAAGATTCTGCATCGGCTTTAGGCTCTAAGTTGAACAGTCCTTATACTGCCGACCTGACTCAAGTGGAGAAGAAAGCAGACCTCTTTATCATAGCCGTGAAAGATTCAGTATTGCCATCAGTGGCTTCTGCTTTGAAAGAAGGAAGAGAACAGCAGTTTTTTGTCCACACGGCAGGAAGCATATCAATGGATGTGTTGCCTTTTGAACGTAGAGGAGTGCTCTATCCTATGCAAACCTTCACGAAGGAAAGAAAAGTGGATTTCAGTGTGATTCCCTTTTTTATAGAAACATCTGGTAAGAGTGATTATGGCATTCTTCACCGCCTTTCCCTTACAATGTCTGATACGGTCTATGAACTGAATACTGCCGATCGTCAGTATCTGCATCTGGCTGCCGTGTTCTGCAACAACTTTGCCAACCACTGCTACAATATGGGTGCTCAGTTGCTCAAGCAACATGGTGATATTCCATTTGCTGTCATGATGCCACTCATAGAAGAAACAGTGGCTAAACTCTATCAGTTCACACCTGCAGAGGCTCAGACAGGCCCTGCTGTGAGATGGGATACTAATGTGATGGACCGACAGATGGATTTGCTTTCTGGGCAGAATGACATGAAGAACATCTATCAGATGATGAGCCAGGGCATTCGTGATTACCAGAATAAAAAAGAATAAAGAGAAATCATACGAGACAGGAGAAAAAAGAAGAGAGAGATGATTAATTATGATTTGACGAAAATACGTGCAGTATTCTTGGATGTGGACGGTGTGCTTTCATGCGAAACTATTCCGCAACACCCCAATGGTGACCCCATGCGAACAGTCAATATCAAGGATGGTTATGCCATGCAGCATGCCGTGAAGTGCGGATTGGTTCTGGCCATCATCACTGGTGGAAGAACAGAAGCGATACGCATTCGTTATGAGAGCCTTGGGGTGAAGGAAGTGGTGCTGGGGTCTGCGGTGAAGATTAAAGCCTACAATGAACTCAAGGAAAAGTATCAGTTGAAGGATGATGAGATAGCCTATGTGGGCGATGACATTCCCGACTATGAGGTACTTCAGGCCTGTGGCTTGCCTTGCTGTCCTGCAGATGCAACACCCGAAATCAAGAACATCTGCACCTATGTCTCTCACAAGTGTGGAGGGATGGGATGTGTGCGTGATATACTCGAACAAATATTGAAAGCCCAAAACTTATGGATGCACAACAGCAAGGCCTTCGGTTGGTAGAAGGATATAAAGTAATCTTGGCCAGCAATTCTCCTCGCAGAAGAGAACTATTGGGAGGGTTGGGCATAGACTTTGAGGTTCGTACCCTTCAGGATATAGATGAGAGTTATCCCGCCTCGCTTCGTGAAGAAGAGATTCCTCTTTATATTTCCAGAAAAAAGGCAGAAGCCTATCACGCTTCGATGGCAGACGACGAACTCTATATAACAGCCGACACCATTGTGTATTTGGATGGAGAGGTGCTTGGTAAGCCCAAGGACAGAGAGGATGCTTTCAGGATGCTTCGCCGTCTTTCAGGTTGTGCGCATGACGTGATGACAGGCGTGTCAATAGTTACTAAACAGAAGTCAGTACAGTTTGCTTCTACCACTCATGTGTTTTTTGCTGACCTTACCGATGAGGAAATCAACTATTATATAGATGTGTATCGTCCTTTCGACAAGGCTGGTGCTTATGGCGTGCAAGAATGGATTGGCTACGTGGCAGTCACCCGTATAGAGGGCTCTTATTTCAATGTGATGGGATTGCCCATACAGCGACTCTATACAGAACTGAAGCGTTTCTAATCCCGGATACAGGTAAACCAAGGCAGATTCAATCTTCAAGAAAACTCAATAGAACATATATGAATACTTTTTCACACGAATTGGATGACACCGACCTTCAGATTCTTCGTATTGTGCAGAAAAATGGTCGTTTGACAAACAAGGAAATCTCACAGATGATTCATCTTTCAGTCACCCCTACCTACGAGCGTTTGCGACGATTGGAACGTCTGGGCTATATCAAGGGATATGTGGCAATACTGGATGCTCACAAGATGGAGCGTGGCTTCATGGTCTTTTGTAGTGTCACCATGAATCAAATCAACAAGCATATTGCTCAGGACTTTTGTGAAACAGTAGGAGAGTGGGATGAAGTCACTGAATGCTATAATGTGTCGGGTGATGGTGACTATCTTCTAAAGGTTTGTGTCAATAGTATGCAGAAATACCAGCAGTTTATTCTGGAAAAATTGGGCGCATTCCCTCATGTGTTTCATGTGCGTTCCACCTTTGTGATGGACACTCTCAAACTCACTTATGGATTTCCATTTTAGGATTCATCAGGTCTTTCACATCGTCATATCCTAAGCAAATGGTGGTCGCCCCATAAGCATAAGGGGCAATGTCATATTCGTTATAGTAGAATTCAATACTGTCTTCTCTCAGGGCAAAGTTAGATGGGATGAACAAATCAGTCATCTCAAGAAAGCCCTTGGCTTGCAGTTCCTTTAGAGTCTTCACTCTATTATACTCCATCAATTTCTTGAGGAGTCGTTCTTTCAGTTTGTTCTGTTGATAAGTAGGAAAGACATCTTCGAGAGACATAAAAGCCCCGGTCTTCGTGTCAAATCTAAGGATTGTCATGAGTTTGTAGGGATGTGCTCCACCTGTAAACACGTCCTCCTGCAACCTGTAGTTCAATACATTCTTTAAGCCATATTCTGCAATGCCCTTCACTTCATTATAATAAGTGTTGGCAACCTCACTGCTGTAAAACTCCGACTTCTTGTCTTCCACGTATTGGCTCACTGCCTCTTCAATGGTTTGCTCGCTCGACTGATTGAGCAAAATTTCCAGAAGATGACTGTTAATGAGTTGGCACACCTTCTTCTTTTCCTCTACCTCCGACTCAAGAAACTGCATGCTTACCTGCACATTCATCTTACGACCTTTCTCGGCATAAAAGTCATCCGGCTCTTCCGTATCATCCAAGGTGTCATCACCTGTCTTCTCCACCAGAGACTCTTGCTTCTCCACATTATAGAATGTGATTTGTTTTCTATCCTCACCCGAACCGCATGCCAATATCAATGCCGTGAAAGTGAATCCTAAAAACCAATATATATAGTATCTAATTGACCTTTTCATTGCTCATTTCTGTAAATCGAGCGCAAAGGTAGCAATTTTTCTGTTCTACATACATTTTATTTCGACAATAATAGTTAATTTTGCCAAGAAATTCATGTAATTAAATTAATTATCATACAATTTGATGCAACACAGAAATTCCTATAGCGATTTGGGGTTGATTATAGCGGTCGGTGTCTTCATTTGCCTTCTCATCAAATGCTTGCTCTTTGGGTTCACTTGGGTAAGTATTATCTGGCTCATTCTTTCATGCGTCTATTTCTTCATTTCCAAGCGTTACAGCTCGGAGAGTGTTGTGGTGAAACATGCCACGACAGCCTTTTTGGCACTCTCTGCATTAGCCATTGTGGGCATCCTCTTGTTCGACAAGAACGCACGTCCTGCTGTGCGCGCCTTTGAGGGTACGGGCGATACCATCCGTGATGAAAGGGTTGTGGAGGAAGAGCCTATTGTGCCTATTAAGATAGAAGAAGAGGTGGACACTTTGGAGAAGGACTCAGCTGTCATGATGGAAGCGTTGATTGACACGGTTTCTGCAAGCCACGCAGGAGCAGACCTTGCTCCTGCTGCTGATTCGGTCAAGAGGCAATGAAATAAAAGATCATTTTATGATCGGGTAATAGCAGATTGTGAAATCAAAAGATATTTATTATTACATTCAATATTAGATTGTATAAAACTATTTTATTATGTCATTAATCAAATGTCCTGAATGCGGTAGAGAGGTGAGTGATTTAGCCGCATCCTGTCCTCACTGTGGATGTCCTATCAATGAGCATGTGGCTCGTCTTGTGGCAGATAGGACTTCAGGCGAAAAGAAGAATCAAAACTCACCTGCTCCCAAGAAACAGACAAGAGCAACCGCTACAATAGTTGTCATGTCTCTGGTCATCTTATCACTTGCAGGCGCAGCTGTTTGGTTTCTCTTCTTTGGTAGAGGTTCTGATATGGATGAGCGTGCGGCTTACGATCGGATTATGCGTTTTGAAAAAGAACGTCAGTTTGATTCACTGGATGTGGCTCTCAACGAATATATCGACACCTACAATTCTGATGCTTTCCACTATTCGCAGATCAAGGAGTTGAGTGACCGTTTCTCTACCGAACGCTCTGATTGGGAGGCTGTCAAAGGTGTCATGTCATTGCAGTCAGTGCGTCGTTTTCTGGATATGCACCCAGATGGGTTCTTCCACAAAAATGCTGATGAGAAGTTGGACTCTCTCTCCTTTGTTGAGGCGGAGAATGAAGACACCAAAGAGGCTTATGACCGCTATCTCAGCGAGTTTAACAACGGCAGGTTTGCCGAAGAGGCTCACAAGAAAATATCTGACCTCGACAAGGAAGAACTCACGATAGAGGAACAGTTGTCTGTCAAGAAGGTGCTTTCAACTCATTTTGATGCTTTGGCAGACAATGACAAGACCTCCATTGCTTCCACTCTTGCTTCCCGAATCAACTCCTATATTGGTAAGGCAAATCCTGAGATGGAAGATATTTATGCCTATATGAGCGGTATGCATTCATCCTCCCGCCAGATTGTCTTCAATGTTAAGACAGGTAATGTCACAAAGGTGAAGGTGGGTGACAGGTCTGTTTTCAATGCTCAGTTCGTTCTTGAAGAAGAGGCGATGGCTGCGGGTCGTCATAATGGTCTTGACACAGAGTATGGCAATGCTGAAGAGAAATCATCTTCGGGCAATGTCAAACGCTTCATCGGTACTGCTGTTCTCAACGAAAACATGAAGATCACTTCATTGGTGTTGAGGCAGTAATATTTCTCTCAGGAAGGAGTGTGTGGATAACACTCTCCCCATGCTTCTGCGAGCCTTCGATATACCTTCGATAAGGCTTCGATAGGAGTATGGGATAATTAGCGTGAGTTCAACAACGATTTCACGCTCTGTTTCTATGGTTAAAGAGGCTGAATAAAAGCAAGTGCTTGAGAGGATGAGATGGTGGGATTTCCCTTCCATTTGCCCCCTCACGTGATTGAAGCATTCTTCATGCCTCAACGAACAATTGTTCAATGGCTAACGAACAATTATTCAAGTGCCGATGAACAATGCTTCAAGTGCCAATGAATAATTGTTCGATGACCCATGAACCATGCGTGCGTTTTTGTCCCTATAAGCATGAAGTTCTTGAGTGTCTATAAATCGTTGTGTATAGACAGGATATAAAGATCCCTTCGGTCTATGCTGACATCATTCGCTTTCTTGGGTGGGTGGTCCTGCGACAAACTCTGAGTTTGGCGTACTCATGTGGATTGAAGTCCCAAACTTAGGCAGTTCCTCATGACCGCCTTGGGGATGAGAGAGTGGCTTTATACACCTTCATCACTGAAGTCCTTGCTCATTTCATTGCTGAGTGGCCCTGTCTCCAGATCTTGTGCTTTCTGGAAGGAATGAGAACCATCAGGGTTTACCTTCAATTCAAGCGGATAAGCCATTCCATCTGAGGTCTCGTCAGGATCACCTACTGTCACAATGAAATAAAGGGCAGAACGGTCTTTGTCGCGCTTGATGTAGTTGTAGTTCACACCTATCATGGTGGATGTCTTCAGGAAGTCGCTTGGTACAATATTGCTGAAGTTGCTTTTGTAGAACGTTTTGCTAAAGACCTTTGTGCTGTCTCGCCTGATGTCAATCCTTACTCTACTCTCATGGTATTCAAGCCCTTGGGAGTTGATGAGCACGGGCATGGTATCAACATGCTCAAACTTGCAAGTATATCGATACAGTTTGCCGTTGATGTGAATGGTGTCATCAATCGTGTAGTCGCACAGTGATGTGACACCTGTTTGAGAATCAGTTTCTTCCACTACATGTGGCGTTGTCATCTCTTTTTTTTCTTCTTTGCATGATGTTGCCGCCAAGGTAAGTAGCGTGATGAACGCTATGCTGAATAATTTCATCTTTAATTCTATTATAAATAATGTGGTTTTTTGTTTTGCGGGTTTCTTCATGCAAAATTCGTAAAAGAAAGTGAATTAATCAAATGAAACATGAAAATAATTGAATAAACACCTACATTTGGTGTATTGTGTGCAAAAAAGATTGTAACTTTGCATTTGGAAATCATGGATGCATGTGAGTTTACACAAAGCGACCTTTATGGTTCTTTTGTTCAACCATTCTTGTGTCATCATAAACAACGCTTCAATTCGGCATTGGTGTGCAAGATGATTTCTCTATGTGGCATTCATTATATTATGGTAAAAGAAAGATGGGACTATTGAAAAAGTATCCAAGAAATTGGAGTGTGAAGAGTGGACAGCCACTCACGGAGATGGATAAGAAGATTTTGAGTTTTCAGAACAAGGGTCACTTAGTCCCCACACGTGATTTGATCAAGACTCCAGAACAGATTGCCGGCATTCGCAAGGCGGGTGTGCTCAACACGGCTGTGCTTGACCTCGTTGCTGAAAAGATTTGTGAGGGCATTTCGACCTTGGAGATAGATAGGCTTGTTTATGATTTCACCATCAAAAATGGTGGTGTCCCTGCACCCCTCAACTATGAGGGTTTCCCTAAGAGTTGTTGTACAAGTGTCAATGAAGTGGTTTGCCACGGCATTCCTTGCGAGGATGAAGTGCTGGAGGAGGGTGACATTATCAATGTGGATTGTACAACGATTGTTGATGGCTATTATGCAGATGCCAGCCGCATGTTCATTATAGGCAATACCACTCCAGAGCGCGAAAAGCTTGTGCAGGTGGCAAAGGAGTGTATGGATCTTGGGGCTGAGGCGACCAAACCCTACTCATTTGTAGGCGATTCGGCGGCGGTTATTACCAAGCATGCTCATAAGAATGGTTTCACAGTGGTGCGTGATCTTTGTGGTCACGGCGTGGGCAATCAGTTTCACGAAGAACCGGACATGGAGCATTGGGGCAAGAAGGGTACGGGCATGTTGCTCGTGCCTGGAATGGTGTTCACTATAGAACCGATGATCAATGCTGGAGACTGGAAGGTTTTTGTGGATAGTGAAGATGATTGGACTGTGGTGACAGAAGATTATAGCGATTCTGCTCAGTGGGAGCATACCTATCTGATGACAGAAGAGGGTTTGGAAATCTTGACCTATTAGGATGGAGTTTCCTCGTCTTTTTACTTAATACTTTATTACTCTCGAAGAAATGTATATACTTGCAATAGAAAGTTCGTGTGATGATACGAGTGCTGCAGTCCTGAAGGATGGAATCTTGTTGAGCAATGTGACAGCCTCACAGGCTGTTCATGTGGAGTATGGCGGTGTGGTGCCAGAATTGGCAAGTCGCGCACATCAGCAGAACATTGTGCCAGTGGTAGATGCTGCCATCAAGCGTGCCGGCATTGCCAAAGAAGATTTGAATGCTGTGGCATTCACTCGTGGTCCAGGTTTGATGGGTAGCCTTCTTGTGGGTGTGAGTTTCGCAAAAGGATTGGCACGTAGTTTGGGCATTCCAATGATAGATGTCAATCACCTTCAAGGCCATGTGTTGGCACATTTCATTCGTGAGAGTGAAGACGACCATGAGCAGCCTTCCTTCCCTTACCTCTGTCTGCTTGTCAGTGGCGGTAACAGTCAGATTGTGAAGGTCAATTCATATAAGGACATGGAGATTATCGGTCAGACAATAGATGATGCGGCAGGTGAGGCTATTGACAAATGTTCTAAGGTGATGGGGCTTGGCTATCCTGGCGGTCCAATCATTGACAGGCTGGCACGCCAGGGTAATCCTGATGCCTTTGAGTTTGCCAAGCCTGATATAGGAGGCTACGACTATAGTTTCTCTGGTCTCAAGACTTCTTTTCTCTATCATCTCAGGGATTGGCTCAAGGATGATCCCGACTTCATAGAGCATCACAAGGAAGACCTTGCCGCATCTCTCGAAAAGACTGTTGTGGATATTCTCATGAAGAAACTGCGTAAGGCTGTGAAGGATACAGGCATCAATCAGGTAGCAGTGGCAGGTGGTGTGAGTGCTAATAATGGGCTTCGCAATGCCTTTAAGGATCATGCCAAGCGTTATCGCTGGAATATCTTCATTCCTAAGTTCTCCTATACAACAGATAATGCAGCGATGATAGGCATTACAGGCTATTTCAAATATCTTGATAAAGATTTTGCTTCTATAGGTTTGCCTGCCTATGCTCGTGTGACAAAATAGCCGTAGAGATTCTCAACAATCCATACTCAAGATGAAAGAAGTCCGTTATTTTTATGTTCCTAATGCTTCTACAGATGTGGAACTGCCTGAAGAGGAAGCCCAGCATGCAGTGCGTGTGTTGCGCATGCAGATGGGTGACGAGATGATGCTCATGGATGGTAGGGGAACGTTCTACCGTGCTGTGGTGACAGAGACTGCCAAGAAGCGTTGTGGCTATCGGGTGGAGGAAGTGCTTCCACAGAATCGTCAGTGGCCTGCTCATCTTCATGTGGCTATAGCCCCAACAAAGAATATGGACAGAACAGAGTGGTTTGCTGAGAAGGCAACAGAGATAGGTTTTGATGAACTGAGTTTCTTGAAGTGCAGATGGTCAGAGCGTGAGGTGATGAAGACAGAACGTGTGGAGAAGATTCTTGTGTCTGCCATGAAACAGAGCCATAAGGCTTGGAAACCCTTGTTGAACGAGATGATGGCTTTCCGCTCTTTCATTGAAAAGATACAGAAGGCGGAACAAGAGAGCGGAAGAGTCATGAAGAAGTTCATCTGCCATTGTTATGAAGAAGAGGGTTGGGAAGATAAGAAGCCCTTGAAGGATGTGCTTCAAAAGGGTGAGGACACCTTGGTTCTGGTTGGTCCTGAAGGTGATTTCTCTATTGATGAAGTGAAGATGGCAGAAGCGGCAGGATACCAGAGCGTGACACTGGGACAGAGTAGGTTGCGCACGGAAACAGCAGCTCTTGTGGCGGTTCATCTCATGAATCTTGCCAATCAATAGTTGAAGTGAACAAGTTTTGTATGAATTGGGGAATAAAGCCTATTCATTCTATTTCAATAAAGTTATAACGATTTTTTATGAAACATCTTCATTTATTATCTGCTTTAGCAGTGGTAGCATTCATTTTTTGCTCATGTAGCAATACTGACTATCAGCGTGTGATTCCTGCAGATGCATCGGCTGTTGTGAAGATAGACGTGAAGTCTCTCACAGAGAAGGCGGATTTCTCTCATTCTTCAGCAAACGAGATGCTCGGCAGTATGCTTGCTGCTGTGGTGAAGGGGAAAGATGTGAAAAAGATGCAGTCTTATATCAATGACCCCAGTTCCATGGGACTCGACTTTAGCATGCCTGTTTATGTGTTTATGGTGGGTCAGCATTTCGGTGTTTCTATCAAGGTGGATGATGATGGAGACCTGAAGAAGTCCATACAGATGCTTCAGAAGCAGGGAATGGCAACAAAGCCTATAGAGAAAGAAAGCCTGATGTGTGGTTCTCTGCTGGATGATATACAATATACATATAGCAGTAATACATTTCTCCTTTTGACAAGTTTGGAGGGTGGCAATGCCTCTACTGGACGTATGGCTCGCCAGTTGATGAAACAGGATGAAGAGGATTCCTTCAGTTCTTCTGAAGCACATCTCAAGATGAATGAGCATCAGGAGGATGTGGTGATTTATTCTCAACTGAACAAGAATAATATGAAGGCTTTGTCTGGTCTTGAAAATCTGTTGGTGTGGCTTCCTTTGTCTAAACAGAATGTTCAGATGGAGGCACTTAATACGATCAATTTTGATGAAGGAAAAATCTATTTTAGTGTGAAAGTGTGGGGAAAGGATGAGATGTCTCAGAAACTCATTGACGATGCAAACAAGAATCTCCGTTCCATTCAAGCCACTTATGCGCATCCTTCAGTCAATATGGTTGTTTGGGGTGCTGCTAATCTGAAGGGAGACTGGCTGCTCAGCCACATGAAGGAGAGCAAGCAGGCAAAGGAAATGCTTTTCCTCATGGAGAGGGCTGTTGATATAGAGCAAATGTTGCGTGCAGTGGATGGTGATGTTGCTATTGAATTGCAGAATCTGGGTAATAATGATATTGCTTATTTGGCACAAGTTCAATTGTCCAATTCGGATTTTCTTGCTGATGTGGATTATTGGAAACAAAGCATGAAGGAATATGGCTTATCTATGCAGAGCAGAGGGAAAGACGCTTATTCCATGCAGATGGAGAGGGACACTTATCTATGGGGTGTGAAGGAGAAGAAGGAACTTTTCTTTGCTTCGGAAAAGGCAAACATGTCACCTGCTCCACAATCAGTGTTGGATAACTACATGACCGACATCAAGAAGAGCAAGTTCTTTATTTATGTGGATTTGGCAGCACTTCACAATACCATGATATTCCAGATTCCTTGGTGGGGAGAAAAACTGCGTGCGTTGAAGTCTATTGTAGTAAAGTCTGCTTCTGCTGACGAGATGACCATGGTCGTAGAATTAACCGATAAGAAAGACAACTTTTTGAAACTATTATTTAAATAATGAATAAGATTCAGTTGAAGAACACTCTGCCCAATGTTTTTATCCATCGAGATGACATGGTAAGCGATATTTGGAAGCAGGATGTTGAGTTTGAGAAGGGAAGGATTTATTTGGTGGAAGCCAATTCTGGTACAGGCAAGTCTTCCCTTTGTAGCTACATCTATGGTTATCGACATGACTATCAGGGACAGATTCTTTTTGATGGTGAGGATATTCGAGGATATTCTGTGTCAAAATGGACTAATATCCGACAATGTCACTTTGCTCTCCTTTGGCAGGAACTTCGCATGTTTCCTGAACTTACAGCCATGGAGAATGTAGAGATTAAAAATAAACTCACAGGTTTTCAATCCCAAGAACAGATTCTTCAATGGTTTGAGATGCTGGGTATCACAGATAAGATCAATGCCAATCTCGGACGTATGTCATTTGGTCAGCAACAACGTGTAGCACTCATCCGTGCTCTTTGCCAGCCTTTCGACTTTCTTTTTGTAGATGAGCCTATCAGCCACCTTGATGATGCAAACTCTGAAATCATGGGGCGCATTATGATTGCTGAAGCTCAGAAACAAGGTGCGGCTATCATTACTACAAGTATTGGCAAACATATCAACCTGAACTATGATCAGGTGTTCAAACTCTAACCCTACACGTATATATTCATCATGAATTTAGTTTGGAAACTTTTACGTCAGCATATTAGCATTCCTCAGTTTATGGGGTTCTTCTTCGCAAACCTTGTAGGTGTGGTTATTATTCTTCTTGGAGTGCAATTCTATCAAGACTATCAGGCTCTTGACAGTGAAGATAGTTTCATGAAGGCGGACTACCTCATTGTTAATAAGCGTATAGGTGCTATGTCTTCCCTGATAGGCAAGGAGAACACTTTCACCGCTTCTGAGATTGATGAACTCAATGAGGAGGCTTTTGTTGAGCATCTTGGTGCCTTCACTCCCAGTTCCTACAGCGTGAGAGCACAGTTCGATGTGGATGGTTTTGTGAACTTTTCCACAGACATGTTCTTTGAAAGTGTACCAGATCAGTTTGTAGATGTCAAGAGCGATGATTGGGACTATCATGTGGGAGAAAAAGAGATTCCCATCATTCTACCAAAGAATTATCTTGACCTTTATAATTTTGGTTATGCTCAAGGTAAAGGTCTCCCCAAACTCAGCGAAGGAATCTTAGGTGCGATGAAACTTAAAGTACAGATTAATGGCAATGGCAACAACGACACTTTCAGCGGGCGTATTGTAGGATTCTCTTCCCGACTCAACACAATCCTTGTACCAGAGAAGTTTATGAATTGGGCCAATCAGCAATATGCTTCGCAGGATGCTCCCAAAGAGCCTACACGACTTATCATGGAGGTGAATAACCCGGCCGACGACCGCATTACTTCTTATTTGCAGGATCGTGGTTATGAGACGGATGAGGATAAGCTTGATGCTTCTAAGACCACCTTTGTTCTTCGTGTCATCGTGAGCATAGTGATGGTGGTGGGTGTGGTCATCAGCATGCTTTCCTTCTATATTCTCATGCTCAGCGTTTTTCTGTTGGTTCAGAAGAATAGTTCTAAACTTGAGAACCTCCTGCTTATTGGCTATTCCCCCGGTCGAGTGGCTTTGCCTTACCAACTTCTTACTGTTGGTCTCAATGTCCTTGTGCTTGTCCTTGCAGTAGTCATCATGCTTATGGTGAGAGGTGTCTATCTTGACATGTTTGAGAACTTCTTCCCCGACCTTGAGATTCCAGGCATCCTTCCTTCTCTTGGTGTAGGCTGTGTCCTTCTTTTTATCGTCAGCATCTTCAATATCATCGCTGTGCGCAACAAGGTCATGAGCATTTGGAACCGTAAAGATTAATTCTTGTATTCTCATTTCCCCTATATCTATAATGGAACGTATCAAAGAACTTTATGTCACATTGACAGGTGTAGAGCCTAAAGATATTGCACCACTTGCAGGAGCAGGTAGCAATCGTCGTTATTTCCGCATTCAAGGAGGAAAGGAACTCTCTCGTTTTGACGCAAAGACCTTGATTGGTGTGATAGGTACTCATCCAGAGGAGAATGAGTCCTTCATCTTTATTGATAAGGCTTTTCGTCAATATGGTTTGCCAGTGCCAGAGATATTGGCCGTTTCTGACGATCAGATGGTTTATCTTCAGCAAGACTGTGGCAACCTCTCGCTTCACGACATCATCATGTTGCCTCGTCAAGCAGATACATCTTTCTGTCCAGAGACATTCTCCATCTTGTGTAAGGCTATTCAGTCTCTGCCACAGATACAATACCTTCCCGTTGTACATCCCGAAGCCAAAGAGATATTCTCACATTGTTTCCCGCAGCGTGAAATGGATTTCACCAGTGTGATGTTCGATCTCAATTACTTCAAGTACTGCTTTGTCAAGTTACAGCCTGTTGAGTTCAATGAACTTAGACTCCAGCATGACTTCGAGCAGTTGGCATCCGATCTCATGGGTGATGGTGAGGATACTTTTCTCTATCGTGATTTTCAGTCTCGCAATGTAATGATCAAGGATGGTGAACCCTTCTTCATCGATTTTCAGGGTGGTCGCAAAGGTCCCATCTACTATGATGTCGCTTCCTTTCTTTGGCAGTCCTCTGCAAAATTCACTGATGCAGACAGAGACCTCCTCATCAATGTTTATCTCAAGGCTCTCAAGCCCTACAAAACAATCTCCAAGCCAGAATTCCTTCAGCGTCTTCACCTCTTTGTGCTTTTCCGCCTCTTGCAGGTGTTAGGTGCTTATGGCTATCGTGGTCTTTGGGAGAAAAAGGCCTACTTTATCAATAGCATTCCTCTTGCTCTGCACAATCTTCAGCATGAACTTACTCTTGGCGTCTGCAAGCCCTATCCGTATCTTCAGCATCTCTGTGAGCAACTCATTCGTCTGCACGCAGAACAGAGCCAAGCCATAGATGCGGAAGAAGAAAAGAAGAAGAAGAAGGTGGCCAACTGCCTCAAGCAGGATGACACCTATCTCAATACCTCCTCCGACAAGCAACCCCTCGTGGTGCAGATCTATTCCTTCTCTTTCAAGAAAGGAATACCTGCCGATGAAAGTGGCAATGGAGGAGGCTATGTGTTCGACTGTCGCAGCACTCACAACCCGGGGCGTTATGATGAATACAAACCTCTCACAGGTCTTGACCAGCCTGTCATTGATTTTCTGGAGGCTGATGGTGAAATCCTCGCCTTCCTTGAGAGTGTATATCGATTGGTGGATTTCCATGTGGAAAGATTCAAGGAACGTGGCTTCACCCATCTGCAGATCTCTTTTGGATGCACAGGCGGTCGCCATCGCTCAGTCTATTCAGCCCAGCATGTGGCAGAACACATTCATTCCAAACATGGTGTGGAAGTTCACATTTGTCATCGTGAACAAAACATCTCTCAAATTCTCCCTCGCTCATGAATGCACTTATCTTTGCAGCAGGTCTTGGCACTCGACTCAAGCCTCTCACAGACACAATGCCAAAGGCTTTAGTGCCTGTCAATGGCAAACCTCTTGTGCAGATTCTCATAGAGAGGCTCAAGTGTATAGGAGTCACAGAAGTGGTTATCAATGTCCATCACTTTGCTCAGCAGATCATTGATTATGTTGAGGATAATGACTCTTTTGGCATCAACATTCATTTCAGCGACGAGACCTCCATGCTTCTCGAAACGGGTGGGGGACTCAAGAAGGCTTCTCGCCTTTTCTCCAACGATGAGCCCATTCTCGTCCACAACGTGGATATTCTCTCCAATGCTGATCTTCAGGCTCTCTATGCTCAGCCTGCCACAACACTTCTCGTGTCAGCACGCCACACTCAGCGTTATCTCCTTTTTTCTCACACCAACCGTCTTGTAGGATGGGTCAATATTGCCACGGGTCAGGTCAAGTCGCCCTTTCCTGAAATCAAGGCTCTTGACTGCGAAGGTCATCCAGACCTTCTTCCTCTCAACAGGGAAAACCTCACTGTTTCTCTCGATTCTCTTCCTTCAACCCACTTCCCTCAGCCTTCAACTCTCCACCTCTATGCCTTTTCGGGCATTCAGGTGTTTCATCCCTCCCTTCTTCCCTTGATGGACGCATGGGAAGGCAAGTTTTCCATCATTGACTTTTATCTTAGCATCTGCAATCAGGTTGCCATTTATGCTCTCCCCGATGCTCGTCTTCATCTTCTTGATGTAGGCAAACTCGACACGATTGCCAAGGCGGAAGCATTCGTTGAAAATGAAAATTGGTGAGGACTGTTGGCTAAATTACTATTCCCTCATTAAAAAGTGAAGTGATAATTAGATACGTTTGATGGAAAATACCTAACTTTGTGCTTTCTGGCAACGACAACGTAGCCGCTCATGAATAAAAAGTATTATGCAGAAAATCATTATTTTAGACTTTGGTTCGCAAACCACTCAGCTCATTGGTCGTCGTGTGCGTGAGTTGAACACGTTCTGCGAGATTATGCCTTACAACAAATTTCCACAGGATGATCCCGATATTATTGGTGTGATTTTGTCAGGGTCGCCCTACAGCGTCTATGAGGATCGTGCATTCCAACTCGACTTCAGTCCCATTCGTGGCAAATACCCCATCCTTGGAATCTGCTATGGTGCTCAGTTGATGGCCCATACCTTTGGAGGAAAGGTTGAACCAGAAGGCACGCGCGAATATGGCCGTGCCAACCTTGAGTTTATGGAAGAAGGCAATCCGCTCCTCAAGGGTTTTGTTCCCAATAGTCAGGTGTGGATGTCACATGGCGATACTATTACCAAACTTCCAGAAGGCTTCCGTTGCATCGCCTCCACCTCTACTGTCAAGTTTGCAGGCTATGCAGCCAACGATGAGAAGATATGGGGTGTGCAGTATCATCCAGAAGTATTCCACTCTATTGATGGCACACAACTTCTCCGCAACTTTGTGGTTGATATCTGTGGTGGCAAACAAGATTGGTCGCCCGCATCATTTGTTGATCAGACAGTGGCTGAGATTCGTGAGCAGGTAGGAGAAGATAAAGTCATCCTCGGTCTGTCTGGTGGTGTCGATTCTTCCGTGGCAGCTGTGCTCCTCAATCGTGCTATCGGCAAGAATCTCACTTGTATATTTGTCAATAATGGTTTGCTTCGCAAAAATGAATTCACCGATGTGTTGCGCGACTATGAATGTCTCGGACTCAATGTTGTAGGTGTGGATGCCTCTGAAAAATTCTATTCAGAACTTGCAGGAGTGCATGAGCCAGAGAATAAGCGCAAGATTATTGGTGCAGGCTTCATCAAAGTGTTTGAGGAAGAAGCCAAGAAGATAGAAGGTGCCAAGTGGCTTGCTCAGGGCACTATCTATCCTGACCGCATCGAGTCACTCAACATCACAGGCAAGGTCATCAAGTCTCACCACAATGTGGGTGGTCTGCCAGAGAAGATGGGACTTTCCCTTTGTGAGCCACTCCAGTGGCTTTTCAAGGATGAGGTTCGCAGGGTGGGCCGTCAGCTTCAGATGCCTGAGCATCTCATCACTCGCCACCCATTCCCTGGTCCAGGTCTTGCTGTACGTATCTTAGGCGACATTACTCCAGAGAAAGTACGCGTGCTCCAGGAAGCAGATGACATCTTCATTCAGGGACTGCGCAACTGGAAGGTGAGACTTTCAGGCGAGGAAGCACGCAAGGTGCTTGCGGCAGGTGTGCCAGCCGATATGAAAGATGGTGAGATAGAGGTTTCTCTCTACGACCAAATCTGGCAGGCAGGTGTCATTCTCCTTTCTGATGTCAAGTCAGTAGGAGTGATGGGTGATGAGCGTACCTATGAGAATCCTGTGGCTCTCCGTGCAGTAACATCAGCTGATGCTATGACTGCCGACTGGGCCAAACTCCCTTATGAGTTCCTGGCTGAGATTAGCAATCAGATCATTCGCAATGTGCGTGGTGTGAACCGTGTATGTTATGATGTGTCCTCTAAACCACCAGCAACAATTGAGTGGGAATAACATGTTCCACCAGTCTTGTGATACAAAAAAGGGAGATGCGGCATGATGCACCTCCCAAGGCAAGACGGAATGTTTTTAACTTATAAGTGCATGAGTTCGGTACAAAACCGAACTCATGTTGTTTCATCTCACTTGTCTTCTTTTATTTGCAAGTTGATGTATTGTCAAACCCATGCTTGTCAAGGCGAAAACGCACGCATGGTTCGAGGGCAAACGCACGATTGTTCATTGGCATTTGAAGCATTGTTCATCGACACTTGAATAATTGTTCGTTTGCCAATGAACAATTGTGCGTTTGAACACGAAGAAAGCATCGGTCATTTGATGTGTCAAATGGCAGGGAAATCCAACTGTTTCATCCTCTCAAATGCTTGCTTTTATTCGCCATCCCTAACAATTGTGTTGGAGTGTGGTGATTTTGTCAAACTCGCTTTGTCTCCTGCGAGTGTCATCACAACTTTATTCCATATTTCACAATCCCTTCGCCAAGCATCCCCTCTGGCATAAACTCTTTCAGGGTATCTATGATGGTGTTGAGCATTCGCTGACGGATATAATCGTCTTTGATATATAGTGAGACGCGGCGTTGAGACAGGTAATCTCCTTCTATTCTCCGAACATTGTTGCGTTGTTTCTCCGTGAGAAAGGGCAGGTGCATCTCTGGAATGATGGTGAATCCATCATTCTCATCAACAATGCGTATCAGTGTTTCAATGCTGCCTGCCTCATAGATGTGATGCCCTTTGCTACGTGCCTTGCAAAAACTAAAGGCACTGTCGCGAAGACACTGCGCATCTTTCATGATCCACATATTCTCGTGCTCCAGATTCTCTGGCTTGAAGACAGGAAGTTTGCGCCAGCAACTCTCGGCAAGATAGACGTAGAACCTTTCAGTGTAGAGCGGAATCTCAAGCACCCCATCACGTGTGTTTCCTGCTATGGCAATGCCAGCATCTATTTCACCTCGTAGCAGAGCGTCGAGCATGAAGCCAGCCTTCAACTCCTTGATGGATAGTTCTACCGAAGCATAGTTTGTACGGTAGTGCTTGATGAACTGTGGCAGAATGTATGGAGCGATGGTTGGTCCTACCGACAGGGAGAACCTGCCTTCTATGCTTCCCTTGTCTTCTGACACAATCTCACCAATTCTATCCAGTTCCATCAGCACACTTTCTGCCTGACGTATGATCTTCTCACCTGCCGTGGTCGGAGTGACGGACTTGTTGGATCGTTCAAAGATTCTGACGTCAAGTTCCTCCTCCAGTTTCACGAGCATGGCACTCAGTGTTGGCTGTGAGACCTTACACGAATCAGCCGCCTTCGCAAAATTGCGAAAGCGGTTGAGTGCTATGATGTATCTAAGTTGCTGTATATTCATAGACTTATATGAATAGATTCACGTTTGCCTGTTCAGCACGTTCCATATAGCTTGCCACACCACCTACTGTTACGTTGTCAAGAAGTTCTTCACGCTTGATGCCCATGACATCCATTGACATTTGACATGCGATGAATTCCACACCGTTGTCAATCGCTTGCTGACGCAGTGACTCAAGCGAATCCACTCCTTTCTTTTTCATGAGATAGCGCATCATCATTGAGCCTATGCCCAGCATGTTCATCTTTGAGAGTGCAAATTGGGTGGAGTCGGATGGTAGCATCCATGAGAACATACGCCCGAAGATGTCTTTCTCCACCTTTGGCTTCTGTGCCTTTTTGAGGGCGTTGAGACCCCAGAAGGTGAAGAAGATGCTGACTTTCTTGCCTGTTGCTGCCGCACCGTTGGCAAGTACGAAGGTGGCAAGTGTCTTGTCCAAATCGTCGCTGAAAAGAATCAGTGTCTTTCCCAAATCGTTTGCTTGAGGTTTGGATGCTTCTATGGAGCATGGTGTAGCCTTTTCTATCTCTACAATATGTATGCCTGCTTCAGAATGTTTGCTTAGAAACTTGTTGCCTGTAGTTCTGCACCATGCCTCGGCATCACGTGGAAAACCTGCGTCGGTGGCACGAATCTCCAACCGCTGACCAGCAGTCAGTGTGTCCATGGCCTGCTTCATCTTGAGGATAGGACCAGGACACTGAATGCCACATGCATCTATCTTGACGATGGTCTTATCTGAACTGCAAGTTGAGGTGTTGCATGAACTGGTGTCTGAACTGCGGTCAAATCCTTCTGGCAAGGCAACTTTGGCTGTTGCTGCATGATAGGTCTTGATACCGCCAATCAGATTGCGGACCTCACTGTAGCCATGACCCTTGAGTATGTTTGACGCTAAGTAACCACGCAGTCCAACACCGCAGAACAACCATACAGGTCGATCGCTTGGAATCTCAGACAGTCTTTCTCTTAGTTCATCCAATGGAATGTTTACGGCTCCTGATATAGTACCCAAAGCGTATTCATCTGCTGTGCGAACATCAATGAGGGTTACCTTTGATGTATCTACCTGTTGCATCTCACGCCAATAAAGAGGACTCATCTTGCCGCTGAGGATATTGCCAGCCACATAACCAGAGATGGCTACAGGATCTTTGGCTGAAGAAAACGGAGGTGCATAGGCATGCTCCAGCCGTGTGAGTTGCTCAATGGTCGCTCCTTGCTTGATAGCCAATGCATACTGATCTATACGTGTATCAACACCATCATAACCTACAATCTGCGCACCATACAGTTTGCCGTCAGTTGGAGAAAACGTGATTTTGATGTCCATCTGAAGACTGCCAGGATAGTAGCCAGCATGAGAACCGTTGTGGATGGTGGCAGAGAGATAAGGAATCTCCATCTGCTTGAGCCGCTTTGCAGGCAAACCCGTGGCGGCGACAGTTATATCAAAAACCTTGGCGATGGATGTGCCTATAGAGCCTTCATACTTCACACTGTTGCCCAATACCATATTGTCGGCAACGATACGTGCCTGACGGTTTGCCGGGCCTGCAAGGAAATTGAGCCAGGGCTTGCCAGTGATGGGGTGTGGGTATTCAATGGCATCGCCTACTGCATAGATATTCTCGTCTGATGTTTGCAGGTATTCATCCACCCAGATTCCACGCATCTCTCCCAGTTTCAGCCCTGCTTCCTGTGCAAGGCGAGTCTCTGCTTTGACACCAATACTGAGCAGCACCATGTCGGCTCTGAGGTTGATGCCTGATTTGAAATGTACAATCACTTCGTCGCCTTCACGTGTGAATGAATCCACAGCCTGCTCAAGATACAGTTTGACACCCTGTTGCTGCAAGTGCTCATGAACATGTGATGCCATCGAATAGTCGATAGGGGCCATCACCTGAGGAGCCATCTCTACCACAGCCACCTGCGCACCAGCATGTTTGAGGTTCTCTGCCATTTCAAGGCCAATGAATCCTCCACCTACGATGACAGCGCGTTCCACTTTGTGGTCAGTCATGTATGATTTGATACGATCGGTGTCGCTGACGTTTCTTAATGTAAAGATGCCTTCGCTGTCAATACCTGAAAGTGGAGGGACAACGGGTGATGCACCTGGTGAGAGCAACAGTTTGTCGTAGTTCTCAGTGTATTCTTTACCGTCGGCTGTGCGGACAGTCACTTGTTTTGCCGTTGTGTCAATGGCAGTCACTTCACTCAGTGTACGCACATCAATGTTGAATCGCTTGCCGAAAGCTTCAGGTGTCTGAACAAACAGACGGTTGCGATCCTCGATGACTCCACCTATATAGTAAGGCAATCCACAATTGGCATAAGAGATGTAAGCACCCTTCTCGAAGAGAACAATCTCTGCATCCTCAGCCACTCGTCTGATGCGTGCGGCGGCTGTTGCACCACCTGCCACACCACCTACTATGAGGTATCTTTTTTTGTTGCTTGCTGTCATATCTATTTGTTGTGTTAGTCGGTTTTTCGTTCCAAGTACTTTGCGGCAAAGGGACATACTGGTTTGATGGACAGGTTCTGTTCCTTGGCGTAGGCTACTGCTGCATCCATCAGCAGAGAGCCAATACCTTTGCCACTGAGGTAGGCATAGGTGTGTAGGATGATTAGTTCGTTATCTTTTTCTTCAAACTCAATCTTTCCAACCACTTCTCCATCCTCAGTAGCGAGTATTGTGTTGGTCGTTATCTTTGTAGAGATCATGAGGCTTTCTGATTTAAAAATTATCCATGTGTAGTTCAAAGTACGACTGTGGGTGAGCACATACGGGGCACATATTGGGGGCTTTAGTTCCTACTACGATGTGACCGCAGTTGCGACACTCCCATATCTTCACCTCGCTTCTCTCAAATACTTGAGCAGTCTCTACGTTGTTGAGGAGTGCACGATAACGCTCTTCATGACGCTTCTCGATGGCCGCAACGAGGCGGAACTTGGCTGCAAGTGCTTTGAAGCCTTCCTCCTCAGCAGTCTTGGCAAAACCTTCGTACATGTCTGTCCATTCGTAGTTCTCACCCTCTGCTGCATCAAGAAGGTTCTGGTCTGTAGTTCCTATGCCGTCGTGAAGTTCTTTGTACCACATCTTTGCATGCTCCTTCTCGTTGTCTGCTGTCTGGAGGAAGAGGGCCGCAATCTGCTCGTAGCCTTCCTTCTTGGCTACTGAAGAGAAATAAGTGTACTTGTTACGAGCCTGTGATTCACCAGCGAAAGCTGCTTCAAGGTTCTTCTCTGTCTGTGTTCCTGCATATTTATTTGCCATAATTGTAGTGTTTTTAATTGTTGTTGTTTGAATTTGATTGAAATTTAATTGTTGTCAGCAGTTTCTTTGCTGTTTCTGTTGGGAAGTCTGTTGATGGTGGGTTTGCTACCAACTCCTCAAGCACTTTCTGGGTGTTTTCGGATTGAGGTAGCATGAAACCAGCCTCTCTGTTCAGATCTTCTGCTATGATACGTGAGCTTTGGCTTACAGCCTTCATCAGTAGATTGAGTGTTTCGCTTTCTGTTGTTTCTGCAATCTGGCGGGCTGACTGCTCTACGTATGACTTAGAGGTGATCATGTCATTGAGTGTACCAACTACAGCCTTCGTCTTTTCCTGAGGAAGAGGTAATTCTATGGGCATCAGCGAGATGGCTTTGGACGGACAAGCGTCAGCACAAGCACCGCAACCGATGCATTTTTCTACATCAATGATACTGTTCTCCGTGTCTGTTGCACCTGTGGGACAAACATACAGACAGAGACAATCCTTGGTACAGAGGCGCAGATTACGTACTGCATAAACTGTTTTCTCCATAGTTACTTCCTCCTATCTATTTTGTTAAACTTCCATGCTGGTACTTTGCATACAGGACAGAGTTCGGGGGCTTCCTTACCGATGAATACAAATCCGCAAATAGAACAAACCCAGATGTCTGTGTCTTGAAGCATGGCATCGCCTTCCTTCTGATAACGTTCGACAAGTACGCTGAGCATGCGTGTCACCTTCTCGCCCCATACACATACTCGCTGTGCACCACGATCTTTGTTGTCTTTGCTGATCTGATCAACGGTCTTGTAATCGTTCAGATCCTGCTGGAGTTGCTTGGCAATAGCCTCTACTGTTGCATCCTCCACTTGAGGAGTGCTCTTTGTGAACCAATCTGCAAGTTCGTTGAAGAGTGCCTGCTCTTGTGGCATGTATTGTTTCTCGCAACCGCGGGCGAGATTGGAGCAGAGGGCTGCCATTTGTCCTACAGAAAGTTTCTGCATGTCATGGTGGACTGCTTCGGTGTGTTGTGCTGGTTCTGTGGAAGAAGCAGGAGTAGGGTGGTCTTCTGCTTTTATGTCTTCTACCAGCTCGAAGGAAGACTTTGGTGCACTGCACCATGGGCATTGCCATGTGTCGGGCAATTCTGTGAAAGGGACGCCTTCTTTGTCTTCGTCATACACATACCCACAAACTGAACATCTGTACTGCATAAATAGAAGGTTTTTAAGTTGTTATTTATTGATATTGACCGATTAGGGTCTTGAGATCGTTCAGACTCATTGCCCCGCTCTGCCGCCAAACTACTTCGCCTTTTTTGAAGAGCATGAGTGTTGGAACAGATTGGATGCGGTATTGCATAGAAAGTGCCTCGTTCTTATCAACATCTATCTTGATGATTCGGACGCTATCGCCAAGGTCTTCCTTAAGCTGTTCCAGTACTGGGTGCATCATCTTGCAAGGACCACACCATGTTGCAAAGAAATCTACTAATGTCAGCTGATTGCTGTTGATTATTTCATTGAAGTTCTCCATAATTGTTTGTTTTTAAATGATTGTGTTATTTTTTATTTTATGTCGAACTCTGGTGCAAATCTGCAAAGCTTAGTAGGCTCTGCTTTCACTGCTTCAGTGTTTGATGATGCAAAGGTATAAATATATCCATAGACATACAAACGATTTGGTCAATGCAATTATAGACGGGATCTATTCATTCGCTTATTCAAAGGTCCTGTCGAGCAGTATCAGTGTCATGAAACCCAGCAAGAGTGCATAGGTTGCTTGCTTCTGATAGCCATGTGTATGTGTCTCTGGAATCATTTCATCGCTTGTCACATAGAGCATGGCCCCACCTGCAAAACCAAGCATGACGGGCAGAAGAGTCTCTGAGACTGCTCCCAACCCAAAACCGATGAAGACTCCAATCACTTCAAGTAATCCGATGGCAATGGAGATGCCGAATGTGCGCAGGGCTGAAACTCCTGCCACCAGAAGGGGAGCGATAATCACCATTCCTTCTGGAATGTTTTGCAAGGCAATGCCTATAGAGACGCTCCAGTCGGTAACGCCATCTGCGGAACACATACTCACGCCTGCAGCCATGCCTTCTGGAAGTTTGTGCAAGGCTATTGCCATGACAAAGAGCAATACATGGTTGAGTGTGGAGTTAGTTTTATGTTCCTCAGGATCAAGTCCTGTGATGGTGTGTAGATGAGGAATGATGAAATCGAGAACATTCAGGAATAATGCTCCACCCATTACACCTAAAACGACCATCCACCACAAGTCGGTTTGCTCAAATGCAGGAACAATCAAACCAATGGTTGAGGCAGCAAGCATGATGCCAGCACAATAGCCAAGTACTGTGTCGTTCCACTTGTGTGGCAACTCCTTGATGAAATAGCCAAGGATAGAACCAATTATTGTTGCGCCGCAAAGCCCAGCGGCACTAATCCATACATCTGTCATTGTTGTTGCTCTCTAAGGTGTTTTGACAACTGCTTGCCATGCTTCCAATGGTATGTGACACATGAGCAGCTTTGTTTTTTCGTGTGTGATGCGGTCTGCATCTGTGCGCTTGGCAACAGCGAAGTGGCTTTCACTGGCACTGTCTCTTGCCTGTCTCGCTATTGTTTTTGGGTGATATTGTTGTTCTGATTTGAGTTCTTGTACTCATGTTTGCGTTTGGGATTCATGGGAAACCAGCCTTTCTCCACACGTTGTTTCTGCTCAAAAATCTCAATGATGCTCCAAAGGCATGAACAGCCCACAACACCCAGGATGGGGCTAAGCATGCCGTCTTGTACCCAAAGACTGGCAGCTATAAAAACGATGCCAGCAATGGCGAATGTCCACCAACAACGTGTGCCGAAATAATACTCTCCCTTGATAACGATGGGATGGAATAATCCAATGACAAGGAAGGTGATGACGGCTATAATCAATCCGGAATAGTTCATACGATGGTCTTTTCAGTTGTTTTATATCATTGTTGCTGAATGCTTTCTACACATGAACGTGAGTTCAGTAGAATGCGGGAGTCTTTGAATCTGATGATTGTCGGGAATGATTATAACTGTATCATGTTGTGTTGAGACACAAAGATTCCCCACTCATCATAAGAGTCAGCGAGCACAAAGTTACGAATTTATTTTATATGTCAAGTGAGTTTTGCAAGTTTTTGATGTGATAGAGGCAAAATATTCGCTAAAAGATAATCTGAAAAGGAGGGTTGCCCCCAATCCAACAATGTCTAAAACAAGAAGGGAAACTTCTCGTGTATGTTTCCACAATTCTTTTCTTCAATACCTCTATTTTTGTTCTTTTCACATACAATGCTATCCTTCTTTATGCAAATAGTTCATTTAAAACCAAAAAAGAATGCTGTTTTTGTTATAAATGTTGTTTTTTTTCAGTAGTTTTGTCACATCAAAAACTTAATTAAACATTGCCAACCTCTTTTTGAAGAGTTTTTTTAGGCAAATCTCACCGTGTAATACAATCAAAAAGACCTAATATAAAATGAAAAAGGAATACATTAAGCCGATGGCTCAGGATGAGCATGTGGAATTAGAAACATTTTGTCTTGAAACCTCGAACGAATCTGCAAGTTCCACAGACGAAGTTCTCGCACCAGAAGTAGATGACGAACTTTTCATGTCTATCACCGATCTTGTCATGTTGAAAGACTGATTCAAGCAGAGAAAATCTGTACGAAACGTATTGAGGCAAGAAAGAGTGGGGAAGTGGGAGGCGTTTTTCCAACTGTGAAAATCCTCTTTCTGGGAAGCAATACATGAGAATCAGTGATTCCTTGGGGAAATATCTGCTCCCCAATGATGCTTTTTTCTCTTCAACAAGGCTTCGATAAGCCTTCGAGAGGCCTTCGAGATGATTTCGGGACGAAAATAGGTGAAAATTCATGCTTCTCCCTTCTGGAAAATTCTATATGTTCCGATATGGAGAATCGGGGTTCTCTGTCGTGTGCTGTATGCTTTTTAGATGGAAAGAAAGGTTTTTACTTGTATTTCGGGCTGTTTATCTTTTTTTCACACATAAAATGATGTTGTAAGATAAAAAAACACGAACTTCGCTCCTGAATTAGAAAAAAGGAAAAGAATATGAATTTGAAAAGATTTTTAACCGCTATTGTTGTTGCGGTGGCGGTCTTACCTGCTGCTGCGCAGTATGAGGGTACAAGCGTGAATGACCGTATAGGTCATGGAACTGACAGTATTCAGGCTTTGACCAATCTTAGTTTGTTTCAGGAATATTTCAAATCAAATGATTATGCAGAGGCTTATCCAACTTGGAAGTATCTGATGGAAAATGCACCTCTGGCGCAGGTGTCTGTATATACTCGTGGAGCAACCATGCTAGAAAGCCTTGTGCAGACCGAGCCGGATGTGGCAAAGAAGAAGGTCTATTTTGAGGATCTGATGAATATGTATGACCAGCGCATCAGGTTGGTAAAAGAACTCAACTCTTTCTCTTCAGCCAAGATGCAGACGAGTCGTGGTGCCATTCTTTGCCGCAAGGCTTATGACTTCTATTATTTCGGACATGGTGTGGCGGACGACTACTCGCTTGACAAGGCTTACAACATGTTTACAGAAGGCGTTCAGCTTGTCAATGATGACCCAAGCAAGGAAGTGGAGGGCTTTGTCCTCTATGGATATTTTGACGCTTCTTATGCCAAGTTTAAGAACAATCCAGACTTCCGTGAGCAATTCCTCAAGGATTATATCCTTTGCAAGGAGGTGTGTGAGAAGATGTTGGCAAAGGCTAACGAGGCTGAAGACAGTGTTGCGGCGCAGAAGATTGTGGATCAGTATGACCCAACCCTCCTTAGCGTGGAGAATACTTTTGCTGAATCTCGTGCTGCCGATCGCGAGCAGTTGATAGCCATCTTCACTCCTAAGGTGGAGCAGAAGAAGACGGACTTCAACTACCTTTCTTCTGTGATTGACATTCTTGCTTCTAACGAGTGTGATGATACGGATGTTTATTTCAAGGCAGCTCGTTATGCTTATGACATCAAGCCTACTTATACGTCTGCTATAGGTCTTGCTCAGCTCTGCGCAAAGCAGAAGAAAAATGCAGAGTCTATCACTTATTACAACAAGGCTCTGAATCTTAGCAATAATGACAAGCAGAAGGCGTCTATCGCTATGCGAATCGTGTATGCGCTCACGAGAAGCGGACAGGACGGAGCGGATACTTATCTCAATATGGTTACAGCACTTGACCCCTCAATGGCAGGAAAGGTGGATTTCTATCGTGCACAGCGTGCTGCTGTGAATAAGAATTACTCGGAAGCACTCACTTTTGCACGCCGTGCCGCATCTGCAGACCCAAGTATCTCTGGTCAGGCTAATCGTCTCAGTGCACGTATTGCTGATGTGCAGCGTCGTCAGGCAGAGTACAATAGAAATAAGGCTGAGTATGACTCCAAGGTGGCAGAGCAGAAGAAACTCGATGACTTCTGGAAAGGAAATTGATAGTACTATCATTAATAAAAAATAAAGGGGGAGCAAACATGAATGTTTGTTTCCCCTTTTCATTCCATTTCCACGACTTTATGTCATTCAACCTTCTTTCCTAAGAAATAAGTGTTCCATGAGTCTTGAGCGTAACCTCTACCTAAATACTCGAAACTGTGGGCTGTAACTCCAGTAATTTTCACTCCTCTATAGTAGGCAGAGAAGGAATCCTTAGCATAGCCTCCTCCTAGATTAACGAAGGAACTGCTCATTCCTCCATCTATTTCATTTCCGCAGTAGAATATACGGAAGGAATCCTTAGCATAGCCGTTGCCTAACTCCTTAAATGATTTGTTATGAGCATTTTGTACCTTCTTTCCATTGAAAAGTACGTCATTTTTAAAAACCAAATAACCTTCCTCTCTATAGTCGTAATAATAGCCATCATCGTAGCTCTGATAATCGGCATTCCCATCACGTCTGTGGCGGTATCCACCACCTCTTCCAATCTCTTCGGAATCTTGTGATTCAGTCAATCGAAAGGTGGTCGGATCCACATAGTCAAGAATCTTTCCATTTATGTAAACATTGAGGATGTCTTTTGCATAACCATGACCCAGATCGCGAAAGGTGCACATGTCAGCTCCAACCACTCGCTGATTATTATACATGACAGCATCCTCCTTGAAAGTGTAGTTTGAGTGTGTCTGCCCTAATGCGACGGAAGAAAATCCAATCATTGTCGCTGCGCATAAGTAACGGAATCTTTTCATAACTGTATTTTTTTATTGATGTGGCAAAGATATAAAAAAAGACCCTCTATCAAAGAGGAAATTCCCTAATAGTATTAGTTTAATTCCTAAAAACCATTCCTTTGAATAGTGGGAAAAGGATTGCTGTGAAATTATAAACTATTATGCTTCTCGATTGGGAAATGGGGTTCTCTTACAAGTTTACGTCAAAAGAATACTTGATGAAATGGTTCACTCCTATTCTCATCATGATGCGGAAGAAAATGATAAACAGATGAGTGTGAGGATAGTGAAGTATGGATTATCACGTCATTTTCCCGTTTCTTTTCTCGTTTCTTTTCCTGAAAACAGCAGGTATATATCTTGTGACCAGCAACCATATGGTATTCGAGTGGCAACCATATGGTATTTAGTCACGAACCATATGGTATAGTGAGGGGGTAAATAACGTGAGTTCAATGAAATCAGGAGAACATCTGATTTCTGCAGGTGTCTCTCGGAGATCCTCATTCCTGCCCCTTCTTTTTGTCCTCAGTAAAGACCAGTCCGCATCCTCTGTGAAGACCGCCCTGCGTCACCAGTA
>JAAYDO010000007.1 GCA_012729225.1 Bacteroidales bacterium
GCTGGAAGGAATCAACAATAAGATAAAGGTAATGAAGAGAAGAGCATATGGCTATAGAGATGATGAGTATTTCACACTGCTACTGCTCGGACTACATGACAAAACCAACGCAATTCGGGGATGAACCGGAAAAAGGAGTAATGCGTTATAAAAACAGCAAATACGCCAGTTCGGGATGAGTCTTCTTAAGAGGACTTATCCCGAACTGGCGTTCTACTTTCTTATATAGACTAAAGGTGTTCTTTCTTTAGTCTGCCTCATACTTAGCCTTGACTGTGATGCTAGCCACCTTCACCTTGCTGCTCGTGTTGAAAGTGCCACCCCAACTGTAATCCTCGTCACTGTTGAGACCCACAATCTGGAACACACCCATGTTAGAGTTTGTCAGTTTACCCACAGAACAGTTGCAACCCTCAGCAATGGTCTTGGCTCTCTCATAGGCATTCTTGCTGGCATCATGAAGCAGATCCTTCTTCAGATCATTGAGATGGGTGTAGTAGTAACAAGGAGCACTGCTGGAGAAATCTATACCCTCGGCATAGAGGTTAGAGACGCTCTGATATACTTCCTCCACAAGTGGCAGGTCGGAAGAACTGATCTTGATGGACTGAGAAACCTCAAAGCCATCATCAATGCTCACATAGCGGCCTCGATCACTGTCATAGAAAGACTTCGTCTTCTTGTTCAGGCTGGCGCCCTCCTCCGTGATGTTCTCCTTCTTCAGTCCATTATTTTTGAGGAACGACAAGAAGATCTTCTTTGTCTTCTCATATTCACGATAAGCCTCGGCGCGAGACTTGCCCTCGGCATTCAGTGTCACGTCCCACACGATGAGGTCACTGACAATCTCTTTCTCGGCCATACCAGTGACATTGATGCTGGCATCATCCTTCTTGAAGTTGGTCAATCCCTTGCATAGCAATGCAGAACAGATGATGATTGCTACACCAATAATACATGTGATAGAAATCTTTGTTTTGTCCATGATTTTGTTCAGATTAGTTAATAATGGTTTGATATTTGAAATAATGTTGCAAACATAGACTATTTTTGTCAAGAGAAGTCTTTCTGCTTATATACCTGTTTTTATGGCTGCATTCATTCTTCTTTTTTCGAAAGCCTTTTAGAATAGGCTTTCTAATTTGTCCACAATGTCACCTGCCACCTCGGACTTTGGTTTGAGCGGATACTCAGTCTTCTTGTTTTCTGTGATGATAGTAATTTTGTTGGTATCAGTTTTGAAACCTGCGCCCTTGTCTCTTAAGCTGTTTAAGACAATGAAATCAAAGTTCTTCTTCTTGAGTTTGGATTGAGCATTGCTCTCTTCGTTGTCAGTTTCAAGGGCAAAGCCTATGAGAGTCTGACCATCCTTCTTCATCTGTCCAAGCGAGGCGGCAATATCAGGGTTGGGCTTCAGGCAAATAACCATATCATCACCAGTGCGTTTCATCTTCTGTGGAGCAGTTTTCTCTGGCGCATAATCTGCTACAGCGGCACATAGGATGGCAGAGTCCATCTGTGGATAGAGGTTCAGACAGGCTTCATGCATCTCTCTGGCACTTTCCACGTTGGTGCGGTGGATATTGGGGTGATTCACCTGCATCGTTTCTGATACTGGACCGCAGACGAGTTCCACTTCTGCTCCACGGATTGCACACTCGTGAGCCAAGGAGAATCCCATCTTGCCAGAGGAATAATTGCCGATGAAACGTACGGGGTCAATCTTTTCATAGGTAGGACCAGCGGTAATCAATACCTTCTTGCCCTTCATGCTGTCTTTGGGGGAAAGAGCACATCCTTCCGCTGTGCCTGTCGCTTCCTTTTCCGCAAAGAACTGTTCCAGTTGAGTCACGATGTTTTCAGGTTCTTCCATTCTTCCTTTACCTTCAAGTTTGGAGGCAAGGAAGCCTGTGCCAGGTTCTATGATAAGGTTTCCATAGGATTGCAGTATCTGAAGATTCTTCTGTGTGGAAGGGTGTGCATACATGTCAAGATCCATGGCGGGAGCAACGAACACAGGTGCTTTCATCGACAGGTAGGTGGTGATGAGCATATTGTCAGCCACTCCATTTGCCATCTTGCCAATGGTGGAAGCTGTAGCCGGAGCAATCAGCATAGCATCTGCCCACAAGCCAAGATCCACATGTGAATGCCACGTGCCGTCTCGCTGAGAGAAAAATTCGCTAATCACAGGTTTGCTTGTAAGGGCAGACAGAGTGATTGGAGTGACGAACTCTTTTCCAGCAGGAGTTATGACAACCTGCACTTCTGCACCTTTCTTGATCAGTTGGCGGATAATGAGGCAGGCCTTGTAGGCAGCAATGCTTCCTGTGATGCCAAGCACAATCTTCTTCCCTTGTAGCATATCTGGTAGATGTTATGTTTAAGAATGAAAATGAGGAGTGTAAATAGAAAGGCTTCACTGTTCGGCTTGGAAGTCGAAAGTCAGTGAAGCCTTGCGTATGGGTTCTTTTTAGTCCTTGAGCATCATAGGCATAAGGAGCATTGTGAGGTCTTCGTTCTCCTCCTGCTCTGCAGGGGTGATGACACCTGCACGGCTTGGGTCTGCCAACTCCAGCACAATTTCGTTGCTGGTCATGCTGTTCAGCACATCAAGGAGGAATGGGCCGTTGAAGCCTATGCTCATCACTGTGCCGTCATATTCGCACATGATGTGTTCCTCTGCAGAAGTGGAGAAGTCCAAATCCTGAGCAGATACGGTCAGTGTGCCTGGGCTCACGTGAATCTTGATGAGGGCACTGCTCTGACTTGCAAACACGATCACACGGCGCATAGCACTGATGAAGGAGATGCGATCTACAGTCACACGGAAAGGATTGTCTGAAGGAATCACAGAGTTATAGTTGGGGTAGCGACCCTCAATCAAGCGGCAACTGATCTCGTAGTCAGTCAATTCGATCTTTGCATTACGGTCATCAAAATAGATTGTAGCATCACCTTCTGCCTTTGGAAGCACGGTCTTCACAAGCAACGCAGGCTTTTTAGGAAGGATGAATGCGGCTGGCTCGTCCACATGAGCAGAATAGACACGGTTGCGCACCAACTTGTGACCATCGCTTGCCACAAATGTGATGCACTCTTGAGTCATGTCGAAATAGACACCATTCATCTGTGGACGAAGTTCATCGTCAGCAGAGGCAAAGAGACATCTACTAATACCGTTGAGCATAACCTCAGAATCTATGGCCACACTGTTGGCAGCGTTAAACATGCCGTTAGGCACGGGGAACTCTCCTCCGTTCTGTCCAATCAGATTATATTTTCCGTTCTGGTAGTTGATTTCAATGGCAAAAGTATTGGTATCTACATTGAAAGAGATGGGCTGTTCAGAGATTTCCTTCACCGAGTTGATGAGTTGCTTCGCACCAACGGCAAACTTTCCTTCGCCCTCCGCATCTGTCACCTCAAGCGTAGTCACCATCGTCGTTTCACTGTCAGAAGCAGTCATCTTCAACATTCCATCGGCAAGTTCAAAAAGGATACAATCAAGAATGGGCAGTGCGTTCTTTGAACTCTGAACTCTGCTTATAGTCTGCAAGCGATTGCTGAGACTGGTACTTGAAACATTAAATCTCATTTGTTTTACTTTGATTTTTTATAGTCTATCATTTAGCTTATCTCCCCATTTCTGTGGTCAGGAAAAGCCTCCGTTAGACTCGATTTTAGCCTGGCCGTTTCATCGGTTGATAAAACCTTCTCAAAAAATATTTATTTGAACACAAAGTTAGGAAGAAGTTTTGACAATACAAAAAAAAAGCGTACTTTTGTGGCAGTTTTTAATAATTGTAACAACAATCGACATTGAAATATGGAATTTACAGGAAGAATCATTAAGGCTCTTGAGCCTCGAAGTGGTGTGGCTAAATCAACAGGCAATCCTTGGAAGATGCAAGACTTTGTGATAGAGGAGACCGTTGGTCAATACCCACGAAGAATGGCATTCAACGTGTTTGGAGAGGACAACCTCGCCAAGTTCAACATACAGGAAGGTCAAGAGCTAACGGTGTCTTTCGACATTAATGCCCGTGAATATAATGGTCGCTGGTACAACGATGTACGTGTGTGGCAAGTGCAGGCAGCAGCACAGGCTGCTCCAGTCGCTGCTCCTATCTCATCCCCATTTGCTCCAGCCGCTCCAGCAACCTCCACTGCTTCAGCCGCTCCGGCTGACGATGCGAGCGATCTCCCATTCTAAGCATTGGCTCTGAACATTTATTCCAAACGTTCACTTGTTTTTGGAAACACACATCCCCGAAAGTCTCTTGCAGATTTTCGGGGATATTTTTCATCCTTTTCTCCATTCTGAAAAGGTCTCTCATTTTTTTCTTGAGCCTTCGAGATGCCTTCGAGATGCCTTCGAGATGCTTTCGACAGGAAGGAGGGAACTTTTTCTTGAAGAAGAAATAAGTAAGGGGAGAGTGCTTCTTCTTCCTTTTTGCTTTCTCCTGTCAATGTTTTTGCTTTCTTCTGGCAACACTTTTCTTTGCTCCTGGCAACGCTTTTCTTTGCTCCTGACAAAGCTTTTGTTTTCAATACGGTATATGCTTCCCTCTGTTCGTATTCCCGTCACATGGTTGCCTCTACCGATGCTACTTCTATTTTCAATGCAAGTTCTATTCCCAATACAGTTTTTGGCTGTTGATGTCCCACTTGTGGTCTTTAGGAAAGTCATCACCTTCCCAAGCCTTCTTGCTGGTCCATTTCTCGGCAGGGTCAGTCCAGAAAGGGTCTGTGTCTGGCAGTCCTAAAGGAAGGAAAGCAAGGCTTGTGATGTAGAGTGAACCATTGTTGGTGTACCAATCTGCCACATTGGGGTGAGGGCCAACAAATCCAATCGTGAGGAATCCACCTTCGTTGTAGTTCTTGCTCATTGCCTTTGCACTTTTGGATGGATTCTCTGGTTGTCCGAAGAACATGCGGTTGGCGACAGCGGTGAGGGCTGAGCGCACTTGCCCATTGTGCAATTCTTGGGGCAAGAGCTTCCTCCATGCCAGCAGTGCCAGTGGTTGCATTGCAGCCATGCGATAAGGGATGCTACGACCCACAATAGGGAATGTTCCCTCGGGGGAAATCAGCCGTTCGAGAATCACCGACCACTTCTGCATGCGCTTTCTCACCTCCTGCAGTCTGTTCCACGCTCCTCTCGTCTTTTCGTTGGTCTTGCTGAAAATGAGTTGGGTGTCATTGGGGCGTCTGGCGGCAATCATCTCCAGACACTCAGTGTACATAGGCTGGATGACATAAGAGTTGTAGTAGTCAAAAGCGAAAGAAGGGCCGTCGCTATACATGCCGTCACCTATATACCACTCTTCCACCTTGGCCAGTCCGAGCTTGATGCGGTAGGCATCATAGTCTGCTCCCACATACAGGAGGAAACACTCCTCCATTGCTACAAATAAGAGCCAGTTGGTGTAAGGAGGGTCATATCTCCTCAAGTTCTTGATTTCCTGAATGTAGCGGTCTTTCGTCTCTTGTGGAAGAGGAATCCAGAGAGAGTCATATCCACGGTAGAGTCCCTCCACCACATAGGCAGCATCCACCAGTGTCTGTCCTCCATTCTCCCATCCCAAGCGATCGGGAGATTCTGGATTGACGGCATTGATGATAGCCTGTCTGGTCCACTCGCGCAGTTGCTTGCGTTTGATGCTCTCATCTGTGTTGTCATCAGGCAGGTTGAGCCAAGGTGCCAATCCCGCCAGCAATCGTCCGAAAGCTTCCATATAGGCCACTTTCTTGTCGCGGTTGTCCCAAGTGGGAGATAGTTCAAGATTCTTGCTGCCACCAGTTGTGTCCATCACCTGCTGAAGTCTCCCCTCCGCCATGTTCTTCATCACAGGTTCGGCCATCTGATACATAATATCCACCCATACCTCTCTGTCGGTCTTCTGTTTTGAGTGCGGTGCAGCACATAAACCCATTGCCACACAGAGCAACAAGCCTGTAAGGAAAGTTTTTCGCATAAATATAGGTCTAATCATTCGTTAGTCAAAGTGCATTGATCACTTTCCCTGCCTTTAGTTGTAACGGGTAAATTCAGTCATCATGTCACCATTCATCAGAACAAGACTATCGGGTGTGAGTTGCAGAATCTCAAAAGAATCAACAGCGGCAGGTGCTTCTTCTCCCAATTTCTTGGGGCTGCGCAAGAGGAGCAAGCCATTCTTCACCTCCCAAAAATCATACTCCGTCTTCATGTTATAGGTGGTGACACGTCCGCCCGTATTGAGTTCAATGCTCTGATTCTGTCCGTTTGCACCCTTCTGAGTCCAGAGATGTTGCAAGGAGGTGAGGTTCACTGCCGTCTGTGCCACCACCTCATCTTTATCCATGTGGCATAGCAGTTCCAATTCGTCACCCACCACGAGTCCGCCCATCACCGTCTGAGCATTCTTGGTGATGTAGAGCGTGTCGCCATCATCACTGATAAACTCAATCACATTCATGGATGAGCCATCGCCAATCACGCCGTGCACCTCAAAGTTGCCAGGCATCTCCTTCACAGGCACAATCTCCACTGTGGGTTCTTCTTCAGTCACAGGCTGCTTCTTTTCCTCGCATGATGCCAATCCCAGCATCACGAGTGCTATGATCATCAGATATTCTTTTCTCATTGTTCTCTTTCCTTGATTGATTTATTGGTGGCAAAGATACAAATAAAATATGAAACAGATATGCTTTCCCCGAATTTCTTTGTTCTTTCGTCCTAAATCATGTGAGTTCGGCGAAATTGGAAGAAGAAACACCTGCTGTCGATTGTTAGCCCATCTTTTCCATCATGCTTCTCCTTTCTTTTTTGTCATGATTTTTGAATCATTCAATGGGATTTCTGCTTCGGAGGAGGAAGATAAGGTGATTTTGAAAAGACTTTGTAGTGGGGCACTCTTCTTGAAAAGATGAAGGATGTTCCCTTGTCTCTTGGAAACATCATATTGTATTCATATACAATGATTTATGGAGGGATTGAAACCAAATGCTTGTGGGAGGAAAAACGCACGCATGGTTCGTTCGTCATCGCACCATTGTTCGTTGCCGATTGAAGCATTGTTCATTGGCGCTTGAACAATTGTTCGTTTGCCATTGAACCATTGTTCGTTGGAGCATGCAGAACGCTTCAATCATCTGATGTGCCAGAATTTGTTTGATAATGATGGTGATTCTTTCATAAATATAACTCTATTATTTTGCAACACTATAGTAAAACATTTTTAGATTTTTGGATGACAGAGGGTCTCCTATAATTGTCCCATTTCAGAGATTTCGCCAGACTTAGTGTTGCAAGAGAAATCAAGTGAAATAACTAAATGGTGCGACAAAGGTAGCAATAAAATCAGAAAAACTTGTAGTTTTGAAAGTTTTTTTGATACATAAAGAATATATTTCTATTCTTTTGTTCTGTTTTTCCTCATATTTAGACCCCAATAAACCACATGAGTTCATTAAAGATTCACCTCTACTTCTACAGGACAATGGTCACTGCCTAAGATGTCGGTGTGTATCTTTGCCGTTTGTAGTTGAGACTGCAAGCGGTTGGAACAGAGCCAGTAGTCGATGCGCCAGCCTGTGTTTCTCTCACGTGCGTGAAAGCGGTAGCTCCACCAGGAGTAGATGTCTTTCTGGTTGGGGAAGAAGTGGCGGAAGGTGTCGGTGAACCCTGTTTGGAGGAGGATGGTGAATTTTTCTCGTTCCTCATCAGTGAATCCTGCATTGCGATGGTTGGTTTTTGGATTCTTGATGTCTATCTCCTGATGGGCCACATTCATGTCACCGCACACGAGTGTGGGCTTCTGCTCATCCAAACGCTGAAGATAGAGGCGGAAGGCATCGTCCCATGTCATGCGCTGGTCGAGACGCTTAAGACCGTCTTGTGAATTGGGGGTATAAACAGTGACCACATAGAAGGTGGGGTATTCAAGTGTGATGACACGTCCCTCGGTATTCATGTCTTGCCAGCCATTGTCAGGCATGGAGGTGATGATGTCCTCGGGGATGCCATAGAGAACTTGAAGCGGTGTGTGCTTGGTGAAGATAGCCGTGCCAGAGTAGCCTTTCTTTTCTGCATAGTTCCAATAAGACTCATAGCCCGGAAACTGAAGGTCGAGCTGTCCTGCCTGCATCTTTGTCTCTTGCAGACAGAAGAAATCCGCGCCGAATGTGGCAAAGGTCTCTGAGAAGCCTTTGCCACATACAGCGCGGAGTCCGTTTACATTCCAAGAAATGAATTTCATCATTTTGTGTATTTGCTGAAATCTACCTTGTGCATGTCACCCTCCTTGAGGAAAGTGTCGTGGAAGGCGTGTGTGGCAGCAAGGTTGTGCCATGACTGACCCTTCTTTGAGATGTTGAGGTAGTCCCAGAGGAGTTGCTTGTAATCAGGGTGTGCACAGTTTTCGATGATGGAGCGTGCGCGCTCGATTGGGCTTTTGCCACGAAGGTCAGCAACACCCTGTTCGGTTACAATCACGTTCACATCATGTTCTGTGTGGTCCACGTGACTGCAGAATGGAACGATAGAAGAGATTGTGCCATCCTTGGCTACTGAAGAGCAGGTGAAGATGGACAGGAAAGCGTTGCGCTCAAAGTCGCCTGAACCACCAATACCGTTCATCATTCTTGTGCCACAGATCTGAGTAGAATTGGCATGGCCATAGAGGTCTATCTCAATGGCTGTATTAATGGCAATCAAGCCAAGACGACGGATGACTTCGGCATTGTTGGATATTTCTGATGGACGAAGAACGAGTTTGTCTCTGAAGAAGTCCATGTTGTCATAGATGCTGAGAAGTTTGTCGTTGGTGACTGTGAGAGAGCAAGTGGATGCTGCTTTTACCTTTTCCTGGAACATGAGATCTACGATGGCATTTTGGAGCACTTCTGTATAGATTTCCATCTGAGGCATCTCTGGATTGCTTCCGAGTGCAAATAGGATGGCGTTGGCAGTAGTGCCCACACCGCTTTGAAAAGGGAGGAAACCTGATGGGATAATGCCTCTCTTCCTCTCATTCATGAGGAAGTTTGCCACGTTTTCACCAATTCTGTCTGTGATAGGATCTGCATCCTTGAATGAGCGTGCCTCGTCTGGAATGTTACATTCCACCACACCTACAATCTTGTTAGGGTCAATCTGAAGATAAGTAGTACCAATACGATCGGTCACCTTCTCAATACCGATTGGTTTGCGATAGGGAGGGTCGAGCGGCTCATATACATCGTGGATACCTATAGACTTGGGTGAATGGAAGGAGTTGAGTTCTAAGATAACGCCTTTCTTAGCTAAGCGAGAGACAGAAGGAGAGATGCCACCTGCGGCAGTGAGATAGACCTTGCCATCATCTTCGATAGCACAAACCTCGATGATTGCCCAGTCCACTTCGCCAAGAAAACCATAGCGGAGGTCTTGGGCCATCATGCCAAGATGAATGTCGTTGTATGCGATTTCGCCTGCATTGACATGTTTGCGGAAAGTGGAGTTGGTTGTGTAGGGTGCACGGTAACGGATTGCGTTTTCTTCAGAAAGAACACCATCGCAAGACTGACCTGTGGAAGCACCGGTGAATATGCCAATCTGGTAAGGACGACCTGCTTCGTGTTCTGCATGTGCAATCTTTGCGATTTCTGCTGTTACTGCTTTGGGTGTGCCTGCTGGAGTGAATCCAGACAGGCCGATGTTGTCTCCGTTCTTGATGAGTGCTGCTGCTTCTGCAGCTGTGATTCTATTGAATGCCATTGTTTTTTATAAAAACACAAATTGTTGATAGATGTACAATATGTGGATTTTATATTTATAGTTTGTTAAAAAGAAGTGGTACAAAATGGATTTTGTACTATTATATATAATGTGTAATTAAATGCGGTTGTTTTATTTCACTGGGTCGAAGTCATCTTCAAGTTCTTTCTTGTTGGATGGCTCATAGATAACTTTGTTGGCTCCACTGGTAACACGCACATACTCAGGGTGCTCTTTGGCGAATTCCTCCACATAGCGCTGGCGCTTTTTGTCGTAGAGTTCGCTTACAGCAATGAGGATGCCCGTCTCTTCCACATCTCCAAACCCATCGTTGATGGCTGTTCCGAACATCTTCATTGTGGGAGAGAGCCCCATGTAGGCATTGACGAGCGGTGGAATGTTGTAGCCTAATGCACGCACCTCGTGATTGAGAATCTTGTAGTCTTCCTTGAAGGTGTCTTCGCAGAAGAGTTTCTCAAAGATCTTTGGGTCATGCTCTAATTCAAGTGGATGGGTAGGGATGACAAGGCCATCCTTATCGCCAAAGTGCTTGCGCAGGAAATAGAGAATCATGTCACGTCCCTTGCGGTTGTAGCTGGGGTACATGGTCATCTTTCCGAAGAAATACTTGCAACCAGGCATGATGACTGCCAAAGCACCCAGTCCATCCCAAAGGTTGTCAAGGGCAAAAATAGATTTGCCGTCATGGCGTGTGGACTGGTATTCAAGTGTGACAAAAGAACGTCCTAACTCGATGGTGTAGGGCATGTATTCATTGATGAACTTGTCGGAGAAGTGGAACATGTGGCTTGTGGCAAGGATAGGTTGTCCTTGCTCGTCCAACTGAATGTCGGGACCAAGAATGTAGCGGTAACCACCGATGATTTCCTGAGCATCAGGATTCCACACGATGAGTTGCTTGTAAGGGTTCTCCATAGTGTCAAACTCATCGAGGTCGCAGCCTAATCCTGTTCCACCACCTGCTGCACGAAAGGCTATCTCACGAAGACGACCAATTTCACGCACCACATTGGGTGAGTCTTGCCATGTGAGAATATAGACCTCGTTGTTACTTTTGCTGGTCATGCGCAAGCGCTTGTCGTCGGTCAGTTCTGATTTGAGCACCTCTTTTGGTATAGGTGCAATAATTTCTGCTTCCATATAATAATATACAATGAAGATTCTTTTACCTTAAATCCGATTTGTGTTTTGGTCTTGTTCAAGTTGGTACACCTTGTCTTTCACCCATTGTGCCCATCCGGTAGGTGTCTTTGAGTGATCGAATGTCTGCCAAGGGATGGGCTCTCCAAAAGTGACAGTAAAGGTCTTTCCCTGATTCTTGTACATCTCGTCTGCCAAATAGAGCATGGCAAAGTTGAACTTGATATGCAATCGCTTGCACCAGCGTGCGATGTTGTAGAATCTATCGGAGTTGTGACCAGAGAAGTGGACAGGAATCACATCTCTCTGGTATTGTACAGATTTGGTGATAAAGGTCTTTTTCCACTGAACATCACGAATGATGTTGTCCTCTCCTTTTCTGGAACAGAGTCCAGCAGGGAACATCACCACATTCTTGGGGGACTGGAAGGCGGCCTCCACCATTCTGGGAAAGTCTCGTCCGTTTTTGCCTGTCTTGTTAATAGGCACGCACAAAGGTGCTAACCCCTTAAAGTTCATAAGGAGGTCATTGACGAGATAGACCATCTGGCTGTTGTATTTATGGCAGATGATAGAACCCAGCGCAATGCCATCTTGTCCACCTAAAGGGTGATTGCATGCGATGGTGAAGTAGCGTCCTCCCTCGTTGGATGGCAGGGCGTCCAGTCCTTGCTGAATCACTCCTCCAATATTGGTCTGCACTTGAGTGGTGCAGTTGAGATACCTCAAGCAACCGTCCAGCCATTCTACACCTACTTGTCCTTTTCCTTCTCCACATAGGTGGGCGTTCATCCAGTCCTGATGGATAATGTCTTTTAGCCATGAAACTAAAAATGAGGGGACAAACCTTGACTTGTTGCCCAGTTTGTCCTTTAAGACTTTATCTATATCAACATGAAAATCTTCTCCTTCAGTCGCCATAAATTATAAATGTCATGCAAAATTATTAATTATTTTTTGTTTTTTCACAAAATCTCATGAACTTTTCATGAAAAGAGTCGAAAAAATAGTATCTTTGCATCAATTATGAATATTATGTACTATATTAAAAAGATTTGGTACAGCAGAGAAAATAATGCTTGGCGAGTTGGTGCAGATGAGAATTCTAATACGTAAAGAAATAAAAAATTGCAAACAAATAAGAGTGTGATATGAAAAGAGCTTTATTGGCAATCTCTTTCTGTTTTACAATGTTGATGGGTGCTTTTGCTCAGATGTCGGACAGTCAGGTGTTGTCATACATTTCTCGTGAAGTTCAAGCAGGAACAAGTCAGTCTCAAATTGTAACAGGTCTTGTGCAGAGAGGCGTACAGTTGGAACAGATACGTCGAATTCGTAATCAGTATGATTCTCAGATAAAGTCTCAAGGAATGTCGAGCGCAGTTGATGGCGCAATGTCAGCAGTGTCTGATCGTATAAAGGCAAACGGTGATGGTACAACTGATCAAGAGGTGACCACAGCAAGACGTGGCACAACTGGTGAGGTTCGTGCGGATGCTGCAGAAGAACATGCGACGGCAGAACGTGAAGTGGTCTCTACTCAGGAAGTGCAAGGTGAAGCGAATGGAAAAAAGGTCTTTGGACATGATGTGTTCAATAACCGTATCAGTGTGAATACGAATGTGCCCACACCACAGAATTATGTGTTAGGTGCGGGAGATCAGGTCGTAATAGATATTTATGGAGAATCACAGAAGACATTGGTTCATACGGTTTCCCCTGAAGGGACAATCACAGTGCCAGGTACAGGTCCTATTCATTTAAGTGGTTTGACAGTGGCTGGCGCTCAGGCTAAGATAAAGAACACAGTGGGGGCTCGTTATGCTGGATCAAGTATTCGTTTGACATTGGGACAGACTCGTTCCATCATGATAAATATTATGGGAGAGGTGAAAACTCCTGGCTCGTACAACCTCTCTTCTTTCTCTACTGTCTTCCATGCGTTATATATGGCAGGTGGTATCAAGCCACTTGGTACTTTGCGTAATGTAAAGGTGTATAGAGGAGGTAGGCTGGTGACCGTAGTGGATATATATGAGTATATCCTCAATGGTCGATTGGCTGGTAATATCAACTTGGAAGACAATGATGTGATTCAGGTGGATCCTTATGAGTGTCTGGTGGGTGTGACTGGCAATGTGAAGCGTCCGATGTTCTACGAGATGAGAAGAACCGAGACTGTAGGAACTTTGCTTAAGTTTGCTGGTGGATTCACTGGTGATGCTTACAAGAAGTCTGTTCGGCTGGTTCGTCAGTCTGGTGATCGCTACACTGTTCATAACATTGGTGAATTTGACATGAACGCCTTTACCGTTGATGATGGAGATGCAGTTTCGGTGGATGGTATCCTTAACCGTTATGACAATATGGTGGAGATAAAAGGTGCTGTGTTCCGTCCTGGTAAATTCAATATTGGTGGTTCGGTTTGTTCTGTGAGAAGCCTGATTCAGGCTGCTGATGGCTTGACCGAAGACGCTTTTCTGGAGCATGCTATCATTCATCGTTTGAAAGAAGACCGCACGCTTGAGGTTGTGCCTGTTGATGTGAGGGGAATCATGGATGGCACAGTTGCTGATGTTCCTCTGCAGAACGAGGATGTTGTTTTCATTCCTACTCAGGAAGAATTACGCAAGGAGCGTTTCTTCACCGTAACTGGTGAGGTGATGGTTCCTGGAGACTATGAGTTTGCAGAAAACACAACAATCACAGACCTCATTGTTCAGGCAGGTGGCTTGAGAGATGGAGCTTCATTGGCTCGTGTGGATGTGAGCCGTCGCATAGATAATCCTTATTCAACAGAGAAGAATCGTGATATTTCTGAGACCTTCCAGTTTGATATTAAGGACGGTCTGGTGATTGGTGAGAACCGTGACTTCATCTTGAAGCCTTATGACGTGGTTCATGTACGTAGAAGTCCTGGCTATGTAATGCCTAAGAACATCCGTGTGACTGGTGAGGTGAACTATGAGGGCTCCTTTACTCTTGAGAAGAAGAATCTTCGCTTAACCGATGCTATCCAAATGGCAGGTGGTGTGACTCAGGATGCTTACATTAAGGGAGCACGTTTGATTCGTCAGATGAATGATGAGGGGCGTATTCGTGCACAGGCCACATTAAAGGCTTTGCGCAATACAATGGATTCTAAAGATTCTGTTGCATGGGATAAGATGACATTTGAAGAAAGTTATCCCATCGGTATAGACCTTGAGAAGGCTCTGGAAGAGCCTGGTGGCCGATATGATATAGTGTTGCGAGAGAATGATCGCATTGATGTTCCTGAATATAATGGAACTGTGAGGATCTCTGGTGATGTTCAGTTCCCTAATACAGTGACTTATGTGAAAGGAAAGCCAGCCAAGTGGTACATCGAAAATGCAGGTGGATACAGTGAATCTGCCAAGAAGAAAAAGGTCTTTGTTGTTTATCAGAATGGCATGATGGAACTTCTGACAAGACGTTCGAGTGTAGAGCCTGGCTGTGAAATTGTTGTGCCAAGCAAAAAGAAGAAGACTTTCAACCTTCAGAGCGTATCATCTGTGGCAGGTCTTTTAACTCCACTTGCAACAATCATTGCGTTGATTTCTTATATGTCTAAGTAAAAGAATAAATGAGTTATGAAGGATACTCAAGATCAGAAAGAGATAAAGGAAATGGAAGAACAAGAGAGCAGTATTGACTTCAAGGCAATATTTGCCGCTCTGAAGAAGCATAAGAAACTCTATTGGCAAGTACTTCCCGTCACATTTGTTGTGGCTTGTGTCATTGTCATCTCTCTTCCCAACTATTATGCTTGCGAGGTGAAGTTGGCACCAGAATTGTCAATGAGCCGAAGTTCCAATTCTCTCAGTGCGCTTGCTTCTCAGTTTGGATTGAAAATGGGTTCGGCAGCACTGGGAAGTTCTGAGGCTCTCTATCCTGCTCTCTACCCTGATTTGGTAAACTCGACCGACTTTAAGGTGACCTTGTTCAACGTGCCTGTTCAGAAGAAGGATAGTACACGGGTCATGACTTACTTTGATTACCTGAAAGATAATCAGAAGGAACCTTGGTGGAGTGCTGCTATAGGAGGAACGATAAAGTTTTTGTTCTCATTCCTTCCCACCAAGGAAGAAGGAGATGAAAGCATCATCAATCCATTCCAACTGACAAAAACACAGACTGCAATTGTAAAGGTTTTGGAGAAGAAAGTGATTTGTGATGTGGATAATAAGACAATGGCCATCTCTATCACAGTTACTGATCAGGACCCGCTTATCTGTGCCACAGTCGCAGACTCGGTGAAGGTGCGCCTTCAGGCTTTCATCTCGGACTATCGTACGCAGAAGTCTCGTTTGAATTTGGAATATACTCAAAAGTTATATGATGAGGCAAAGGTTCAGTACGACGATGCTCGTCAGAAATATGCCAGTTATTCGGATGCCCATCAGGACATTCTCTATCAGACAGACAGAATAGCACTGAATGAACTTGAGAATGAGATGCAGTTGAGGTATAATAACTACAATATATTGGCACAGCAGCTGACTGCGGCAGAGGCACAGTTGCAACAGGAGACCCCTTCTTTCACTACATTGCAGAGTGCTACTGTTCCTGTTAAGAAGCAAGGTCCTGCACGAAGCAAAATAGTGCTTGTACTGGTGTTTGTAGCAGCAATATTCACTTCTGTGTGGATTCTTTACAAGGAAGACCAACTCAAGCCTCTGCTTGGGCTTTCTCAATGACAATGATTTAATGCAGGTTATGTATGTTCTTCTTTAACTTCAAAAAAAGACTACTCAATACGGGAATCTTTGAGGGTGCTATTGATTGGCATAGCCACATCCTGCCAGGCGTGGATGATGGTATTCAAAATATAGAAGACTCTCTGGCTGCCCTTGCCTATTTTGAAACGATAGGTATTAAGGA
>JAAYDO010000191.1 GCA_012729225.1 Bacteroidales bacterium
AAACACTCCAGCAGTTGGATGGAGCATGGATGGAACTGGAAAATACGGTGCACAATCTGAAAGAGAATAGAACCTTTATTGAAACTAACCAATAAAAACAATCAATTGTATGAAGAAAAATATTACAATCAATCTTTGTGGCAGACTCTACCAGATAGATGAAGATGCCTACGAACTTTTGAGCCATTATACAGACACGCTTCGCAACTACTTCATGAAGCAGGAAGGGGGTGCTGAGATTGCCGATGACATTGAGCAGCGCATCTCAGAACTCTTTGACGAACTGAAATCACAGGGCATTGAGGCGATTACCATCGAGCATGTGCAAGGTGTGATTGACCAGATTGGCAATGTGGAACAGATTGCTGGCGATGGTCAGTCGGAAGAGGCTGATGCTCAGGATAGTACAGCGAATGCTAATGCAGATCAGACTCAAAAAGAAAAGAAGGAATATAAGCCTACAGCAACCAAGAAGTTCTTCCGTGATCCTGGTCATAAGGTTCTTGCTGGTGTGTTGGCTGGATGTGCTAACTACTTTGGCGGTTCGGCCAATGGATGGCGTTGGGGCTATGTGGTGTTCCTTGCTCTTTATTATGCCTTTGGGTCTAGCGTTGGAATGTCAATTTTCAATGCCCCCTTCTTCGCACTTGTGTCCTTTGTATTTGCTCTCCCATTGTCTCTCCTGCCATTTATTCCATATATTCTTGCCGCCATCTTTGCTCCAGAAGCCCAATCTGCAGAGGATTATCTGAAGATGAAAGGTGAGGAAGTGACTCCCGAGAACTTGGTGAAAGAAGTGAAGGAGAAGCCTATCCTTCCCAAGCCACCCGTATCATCCAGTAACGGAGGTTCGGATTTTTGGGATATCTTAGTTGGTATTCTGTCCCTCGGCTTCATCGTGCTTTTTGGTCTTTCCTTCTTGGCTATCTTCTGCGCCATCATCTTCTTGGCTGTGGTCCCAAGTGCCGTTGGTGAGTATAACTCCTACGAATATGTTGTTCCAGCCATCTGTGCAGGCATAGCCCTCCTCGTTTCTACAGGTATCTTGCTCTATTGCTCTATCCATGCGGCTATCAGTTCCTTCAGAGGCAAGGGAAAGATGAGCAATAAGCAGCGTGTCTTGTGGCTCGTGGCTTGGTTGATTGCTCTCTTTACCAGTATAGGTTTCACCATCTATTCCTTCCAAAAATTCAACCAATACGAAAGCCATAACTCGTTCAGTTATGGGTCTATAGTGGGCCAGACTCGTAATATCGTTGATCAGTTTGGTCACTATTTTGATCAGGAAGAATGGAATTACTTCCAGGAAGAGGGGTGGGAACTCATCAGGGCTGAGAACACCAGTCGCTTCACTTCCAGTGGGGAATACATGACTGGCGATGATGGCGTGCTCTATCTCGATGCATGGAACGACAGAAAGCCTGTAGTGTACAGGGCTCAGAAGACTGAGGTTGTTGAGCCAGGCGTCTATCGTCTCTCGGCTGTTGTGCGTACAGACGGTGTGGGTAAGTTCATCTTTGTGGAAGGCCAGAAGATGGTGGGTATGGAAAAAGATAGCATTGATGGCGATAGCATGTGGCATGCCAGACTTGAACCTGTTGAGGAACTGAAGATGCGCATGAAGGAGTTTCCTGTAGAAGGGAATGAAGGTGGCAATATCTGGAAGACGATTGCCCACCAGAAGGATCAGATCGGGACGTTCACAGATTCCAATATGAACTTTGAACCAGCCTTATATCAGCCAGATTCTCTTGTTCAGCAATATGTGAACAGTTTGGAAGAATGGAAACGTGACCAGATCTTCTCTGCCAACTGGGAGAAGGGTTATGGCTGGAACTACATCTGTATTGACAACATTGTGGTGAAGAATCAGAGCCAGATTACTTATGGAGTAAATGTACCTGTTGGCAAGTCTGCCACAGGCTGGTTCTCTGCTACAGACTTTGTGCTGGAAAAGATTTCAGATTTGAAATAAAGACTTCTTTATAAAGAAAAGAAATGAGGAATAGAGTGGCTTTTGACTGCTCTATTCCTTTTTCATGTTTCATAAGTTAAAGAATTTGTTACAATAGATAAAAAATAGCTGTGGGAAAACTCGTACATTTGCAAAGAGAAAAAACTTTCTAACTGAAAACCAAAACCCATATACAGAAATGAATACGAAGAAACTGTTTTTTGCAGGCTTAGCTTGGGGTGTGTCACTGATCGTGACAGCACAGTCTTTGCCTTACCAGAATCATCATCTTTCAGCAAGAGAACGTGCTGTGGACCTTTGCGGCAGATTGACGCTTGAAGAAAAAGCTCAGCTCATGCTGGATGAGAGTCCTGCCATTCCACGACTCGGCATCAAGAAATTCTTCTGGTGGAGTGAAGCACTCCACGGAGCAGCCAACATGGGCAATGTCACTGTGTTTCCAGAACCTATTGGCATGGCTTCCTCATGGAATCCCGAACTGCTCTACAAGGTGTTTGATGCGACCAGCACCGAATTTCGTGCACAATATAATGAGCGCATGCTCAAAGGTGGAGAGGACGAGAAGTTCCATAGCCTCTCTGTCTGGACTCCTAATGTGAATATCTTCCGTGACCCTCGTTGGGGTAGAGGACAGGAGACTTATGGAGAAGATCCCTATCTGACCAGTGTGATGGGCACTCAGGTGGTGAAAGGACTGCAAGGTCCTGAGACCACAAAATACCGCAAACTCTGGGCTTGTGCCAAGCATTATGCAGTGCACAGCGGTCCTGAATATACCCGCCACACTGCCAACCTCTTAGATGTCACTCCTCGTGATATGTGGGAAACCTACATGCCTGCCTTCAAGGCATTGGTGCAGGATGCCAAGGTGAGAGAGGTGATGTGTGCTTATCAGCGTTTGGACGATGATCCATGTTGCGGAAGTGCTCGACTCCTTCAGCAGATTTTGAGAGAGGAGTGGGGCTTCCAGTATCTTGTGGTGAGTGATTGCGGTGCAGTGAGCGACTTCTATGAGACTCATAAGTCTTCATCAGATGCTGTTCGTGCGTCTGCCAAAGCAACCATTGCCGGCACGGATGTGGAGTGTGGTTATGGCTATGCTTACCGCAGTATTCCAGAGGCTGTGCAAAAGGGGCTCATGAGTGAGGCAGAGGTGGACAAACATGTGGTGCGTCTGCTCGAAGGACGTTTTGACCTTGGTGAGATGGATGACCCAAAACTTGTGGAATGGTCTAAGATTCCTTATTCCGCAATGGATTCTAAAGAGCATCGGCAGATTTCTCTCGACATGGCTCGTCAGTCCATTGTTCTTCTTCAGAACAAGGGAGGGGTACTCCCCTTGCAGAAAAACAAGGAGAAGATTGCGGTGATTGGCCCTAACTCGGATGATGAACCACTCATGTGGGGAAACTATAACGGTACGCCTAACCGAACGATCACAATCCTCGATGGTATAAAGACCAAGCAGAAGAATCTCTTGCACTTTCAGGGTTGTGACAGGACTTATGACAAGGTGATGCAGTGCCTGATGAGCACAAACTGCGCTATGGATGGCAAGAAGGGTTTGAAGGGTACTTTCTGGAATAACACAGAAATGGAGGGCAAGCCTGTTACGACTGAATATTATACCACTCCGCTGGCTGTGACCACTGCAGGTATGCACAACTTTGCTCCAGGCGTGAACCTTGAGGATTTCTCTGCTAAATATGAGACAGTGTTCACTCCAAAGGAGAGTGGCGAATATGTGGTGAACATGGAGAGTGTAAGTGACTTTGAACTTTATATTGATGGAGTGCAGAAAGTCAGACAGCACACTTGGCGCACTACTCCTACTCGTACAGTCATCAATGCTGAGGCTGGCAAGTCTTACAAGATTGAGATTACCTTCAAGCATGTCAAGACTTGGGGTGCCAACATGAAGATCAATATCGCCAAGGAACTTCCTATCGACTATGCTGTTATCGTGGATCAGTTGAAGGGCATTGACAAGGTGGTCTTTGTAGGCGGTATTGCCGCTGCTCTCGAAGGTGAGGAGATGCCTGTGGATATTGATGGTTTCAAGGGTGGTGACCGCACACATATTGAGTTGCCCAAGGTGCAGAGGGATTTCCTCAAGGCACTCAAAGAGGCTGGCAAGACGGTCATCTTCTTGAACTGCTCTGGTTCTGCCATCGCTCTCTTGCCTGAGACGGAGACTTGTGATGCCATCGTGCAGGTGTGGTATCCTGGACAGGAAGGTGGTCAGGCTGTGGCAGACGTACTCTTTGGTGATGTGAACCCAAGTGGTAAACTTCCCATCACTTTCTACAAGACTTCCGCTCAACTTCCTGACTTTGAAGATTATTCCATGAAGGGGCGTACCTATCGCTACTTCAACGATCCTCTCTTTGCCTTTGGATATGGATTGAACTACACTCAGTTTAGCATTGGTGAGGCGAAGTGTGACAAGAGGGGCGACAGTTACATGCTTACAGTGCCAGTGACGAATGCTGGTCAGAGAGAGGGAACAGAAGTGGTGCAGGTGTATATCCGTGACCTCTCTGATCCAGACGGACCTCTGAAGTCTCTCCGTGCCTTCCAGCGAGTGAATGTCAAGGCTGGTCAGACTGTCAATGCTCAAATAGAACTCTCTCCCAAAGCCTTTGAGTTCTTTGACCCAAACACCAATACAGTGCATGTCAAGGAAGGTGACTTTGAGGTGCTGTATGGCAATAGTTCTTTAGACAAGGATTTGAAGAAGATTGCCATGACAAGAAAATAATCAGGTATTTCTCTTTCCAAAACGAGAGAACCGTTGCATGATATAAAGGTAATACACTAAAAAAGAAAACTAATTTACACTTTTAAATGAAAATGAAACAGAAGTTATTATTATTGACAGCGTGCTTAGGATTGGCATCATTGACGGCTGTGGCTCAGACGAAGACCTATAAGGATGTGTGGTGTGCTGACCAAGGAGATGGTACTTACGTCAATCCTGTGTTGAATGGTGACTTTCCTGATATAGATGTGATTCGTGTGGATGACACCTACTATTTTGTGAGCACCACCATGTATCACTTCCCTGGTGCTACCATTCTGAAGTCCAAGGATCTTGTGAACTGGGAGTATTGCGCCAACCCTCTTTTGCAGATAGATGACAATGACGCCTACAATCTCAACAATGAGCGTCACCACTATTCTCAAGGTCAGTGGGCGGCTTCACTCAACTACCATGATGGTAAGTTCTACCTCTATTTCATCTGCTATGGGCGTAGTGGAGTGGATGACACGCAGAACATCCTTCTCACCACCACAGACCCCGAGGGCGAGTGGAAGATGCAAAAGTGGCCAGAGCACTACTACGATGCGGGCTGGCTCTTTGATGATGGCGAGAATGGCGACGGCTATCTGTATGTGGCTTGTGGTATTGGAGATATTTGGGTGAACAAGCTTAATGCCAATACGCTTCAGAAGATCACCAGCACAAAAGTGATTAGTGTGGGTAATGGCTGTGAGGGTTGTCACATGTATCATATTGGCGATTACTATTACATCTATGCCACCTACGGCGGCACGGAAGGTTCACAGACGATCTTCCGCTCTAAAAACCCGATGGGTCCTTATGAGGAGCACAACGGTCGTGTGTTTGCCAATCAGAAGATTCACCAAGGTGCACTGATAGAGACCCAGACGGGCGAGTGGTGGACCATGCTTTTCAAGGATGCAGGCTCTATTGGTCGTATTCCTTATCTTGAGCCTGTGAAATGGGTGGATGGATGGCCTGTCATTGGCAATAATGGCAGGGATGTGTCGGAGAATGGCAAAACCTACAAGAAGCCTGATGTGGGTAAGGTCTATGAGCAGAAGTATCTGCCTACGACAGATGCCTTCAACAGTGACAAACTGGGCATGCAGTGGGCTTGGAATCACAATCCCGACAACTCTGCGTGGTCACTTACTGAGCGACCTGGTCATCTGAGACTGCATACAGCCAATGTGACAAATGAATTGAATTGGGCACACAACTCCCTCTCCCAGCGCATCATGGGTTATTCTCCTAATGGTACTCCTAACGATAGTTACAGAACTTCTCACGGATTGGTGAAACTGGATGTATCAGGCATGAAGGAGGGTGATGTGACAGGTTTGGCTGTGTTCCAGAATCCTTACTCCTTCATTGGGGTGAAGATGGAGAATGGCAAGAAGTTTATCTATAGCGAGCGATGCTCTTTCAACAGCCAGCAACTGAAGAAGGAGGATACCAAGATAGGTCCTGAGATTACTTCTGATACTGTCTATCTGCATGCTTATGCAAATTTTGGCACGAATGTGTGCAGATACTTCTATGGCTATGACGGCAAGAAGTGGACTTCGGCAGGTGTGACCATGTCTATGCGTTACACGCTCGACTACTTTGTGGGTCAGCGCTTCTACCTCTTCAACTATGCCACGAAACGCTTGGGTGGTTATGTGGACTTTGACTGGTTCTCTACCGAGTTGGCTTTCAATGAGGAGGATTTTGGTATTCCTGGTGCACTTGACAACATGACTGAGGACGACAAGGAGATGAGTTCACTTTCTATGGAACGCCCTACGATTGAACTCTTGGCTGGTGGCATTCAGACACTCGACATTCAGATGACTGCCAAGTCTGGACTCAAGCGCAATGTGGCTTCTGCATGCGAATATGTTTTCGCCAATCCCGGCATCTTGAGCATTGAGGCAGGAAGGGCTATGGCACTTCGTGATGGCGAGACCGACGTGACAGCCACTTATACAGATGCTCAAGGCAATGCGCAAGAGGTGACTTTCCATGTGAAGGCTTCCGCTTTTCCACTCACAACGGAACTTTTCAACCCTTCAATAGTGAAGTCTGGCACGTTCACTAAACTGTCAAAGGCTTATGCTGGTCAAGGTGGAGGCATTGGTGGTTGGAAATATGCTTCCGGAATAGATATGAGCGACTACCCTTATCTGGTGGTGAAACTGCTTCGCACCTCTGCCTCTAAACTCACTTTCTACCTCTATAATCAGGACAATACACAGGCAACTCCCTACACTTACGATATGGGCGCAGTGAAGGAAGCGGTGATAGACCTTCGTGAGGTGAAGAACGCATCAGGAAAGGCTATAGACCTCTCCAATGTCTATATTGCAGGTTTCTCTCAGGCTGCTCAGGGCACGGTCTATTTCAAGGAAATATACCTCTCTAAGGATGGTGAAAATCCTGCTACAGGCATCAGTGCTGTGCGTATGAATGATGAACATGTGGAAACTCCAGTTTATGACCTTTCAGGTCGTGAGGTGCAGGTGAAGTCAAGAGGAGTATATATTCAAAATGGCAAAAAAGTCATGGTGAAGTGATATTCGATGTTTCACAATCTAAAGAATATGTTGCAATTTTGAAAAGAATATTCAGAAAAAGAACGTATCTTTGCATCGTAATACATCACTAATTAACTGTAAAATTCTAAAATCTTTTCCATACAATGAAACTAAAGAAAATAATTCAGTTCTATTTGTTGGGCATTTTGACATTAGGAGTTTCTCCCGTTTTTGCTCAGCAAAATTTTGCGGGCTTGCCTCCTATGTATGTAGATGGTAACTACTTGAAGGATGCCCAAGGTAATAAACTTGTGCTTCATGGCGTGATGGACACCCCAAGCCCCTACTTCAATGAGTATCGTTGGGGTGGTAGTGCTAATGATGACAACGTGAACAACTGTGTGAATTACTTCACAAAGATCTTTGACGTGATTGCTGACCCTGAGAATGGCACTCACTGTAACCTCTTCCGTCTCCACCTTGATCCTGCTTGGACCAATGGCAAGGCAGGCTCTACTCTGCAGGATGCACGTGAGAAAGGTACAGGTGAGGCAGACATCACCAAATATGAGGGAGATCGCCTCACTAAGTATCTGTCCTCTGTGTATATTCCTATTGCACAGAAGGCGATGAACCATAAGATGTATGTCATCATGCGCCCACCTGGCGTATGTCCTCACGACATCTATGTGGGAGGTAGTTACCAGAAATATCTGCTCGATGTGTGGGATCGTGTGAGCAAACACAGACTTATTCAGAAGTATTGCGGACAAATCAGTCTCGAGTTGGCCAATGAGCCAGTGAATGTATATATGGCTGATGGTAGCAGATCTGATCAAGCGCTTCGTGACTTCTTCCAGCCCATCGTGGACAAGATTCGTGAAAACGGATTCACTGGCATCATTTGGATTCCTGGCACAGGCTATCAGAGTGAATACCGCCCTTATGTCAAGTATCCAATCTCCGACAACAACTTCGGTTTTGCAGTTCACGACTATGCAGGATGGTTTGATACAAGCGACACCAAAAATGAGGCAACCAATTCTATCAATGCGTTTGCAAAACAAGTGCCTGTGGCTTATACCAATCCTATAGTCATCACAGAGGTGGACTGGAGTCCTGAAAAACAGCCTCGTGAGATTAAGAACTACAATGAATTTGGTCAGCCTACTTACAAGAACTATGGCTCTTGGGCTACAGCCTCTACCAGCAAATGGGGTAAGGGCTACAAGGCAGTGCTTGACTACTTTGGCAACATCTCAATGACACTTTCAGGCACTCACTGCTATATTGACTACAATGACTGCATCACTCGTAGTGGTAGTGGAACGAGTTATGTTTACACCAATACAGGTCGTTACACTCCTGCCTATAAGAGAGACATGGAGGCGGCTGGTCTTGACCCTTATGATGGATGTGGTGTGGCTTGCTTCCAGTGGTATGCAGAATATGCAAAGGTAAACTATCCTTCTCTTGCTCGCTATCAAGAGGTACAGGAGATTCCTGAAAATCCATTTGAATTGAAGAAGGATTATTTCAATCCTAAGTTGATATATGAAAACACAGCCACCATAACAAGCGCTGTTACTACGGTCAAGTTTAAGGAGAATGGCTTTGTGGGATGGCGCTTTGAAGAAGAGGCAGGCATTGACCTCACAAAGTATAAGTCCCTTACCATCAACTTGGTGAGAGGTGTTACAGGCAATGTGAGATTCCGCCTCTATGACACGTCCAACTATTGGGCTAAGCCTTATGACATCACTTTGGCTAACAAGGGCAAGGATATAACAATAGACCTTGCAGACTTGAAGACCACAGATGGCAGAACACTTGATCTAAGCCGTATCCGCATGGGTGGTTTCTATTGCACAACTGACAACTTCTCACTCTACGTGAAGGGTATCACACTTGAGGAAGATGCAACAGGCATTGAGACACCAGAGATTGCTGGCGAACAGCAGAATGGTGCTTACTATGATCTCTCAGGTCGCATGGTGGAGAACCCCACTCGTGGCATCTACATCAGGAACGGCCGCAAGGTGGTGGTGAAGTAAATAATGAATCATGTAAAGCGTAAAGTGAATAGTGAAAAATCTAATAGACCTCCATTCGGAAAGATAAGTCATTGATATGTTAATGGCAAAAGGTCATTTAGATTTTTTGCTATTCACTTTATGAATTAGACAATAATTACAAAAACCTAAAGAATATGAAACGCCTATCATTATTGCTCCTTTTTGTTTTGGCATGTATCTTTTCTGCTCATGCCTACCAAAAAGTGAGTTTAGACATTACAGTGAACCAGAAGAAGCGCAATATGGTCATCTTCACCCCAAACACTGTAACGAAGAACATGCCGCTGATGATTGTCACTCATGGAATGAATCAAAGTCCAGAGTACCAGTATGATGCCGACAAGTTCTACAACCTTATTGACACAGAGAAGTTCATTGTGGCTTATCTTCGCAGTGATGGAAATACATGGGACATTGGTGGCACTGCCGATCAGAACTTTGTGCTCCAGACCATTGATGAATTGTATGATAAGTACGAGATAAACAAGAGCCGTGTGTATTGGTCAGGCTTCTCTATGGGATCTATGCTTATGTATCATTGCATGCCAAATGTGCAGGATAAGATTGCCGCTTTCGCTCCTACCAGTGGTGTTCAGTTCAGTGAGCAGCCTTGGACGAAGTGCAAGCAACCAGTCAATCTCATTCATTGCCACGCTTATGGTGATGATGTGTTTAACTATAATCAGTATGGCATTCGTGCATATGTGGAGAACTTCGCCAAGATGAATGAGTATAAGGACTACAAGAAGACTGCCAACTACAATCCAGGCAGTTGGTTTACAGGCGACAAAGAAGTGTGGAGCGGTGGCAAGAATGGTAGTGTTGTGGAACTCTTCTCATATAATAATGGTGGACACTGGCCAATGGATGGCAATGCAAAGGAGATATGGAACTTCTGCAAGCAATTCAGCCTCAAGTCTCTCACAGAGGAATATCAGGAAATCTATCAGAAGGCCAATGACCTTATTCTTGAATGGAAGGATACTCCTGAAATGGTAGAGAAGGCTGTCTATAAGACATTGAATACTGCTCTTACCACTTATTCAGAAGAGAATACTCCAACTGATGAGGATAAGACAAAGGCTATTTCTCGTTTCACAACCTACATCAGTCTTTTTGAAAGTGTGGCAAAGGGTGTGAACAAGGTGACAAATGGTGGTGAGGCAACTCAGCCTGATGGCTTTGACCCCAACTTCCACATCTATCTCTGCTTTGGTCAATCCAACATGGAAGGTAATGCCGCCATTGAAGCAGTGGACCGAGTGAATGTAGATCCTCGTTTCAAGATGATGGCAGCAGTGGACATGCCTTCTTCTAACCGCAAGAAAGGTGAATGGTACACGGCTTATCCTCCTCTTTGCCGTAACAGCACGGGTCTGACTCCTGCCGACTACTTCGGTCGCACCATGGTGGAACAGCTTCCTGAGAGCATCAAGGTGGGTGTGATTAATGTTGCTGTAGGTGGAGCAAAGATAGAACTCTTCGATGAAGATAAATGTGCCGCTTATATCGCAGGAGAGGCAGACTGGTTCAAGAACTATTGTAAAGAATACAACAACAACCCTTACCAGGTGCTGGTCACTATGGCGAAAAAGGCGCAGAAGGCTGGTGTCATCAAGGGTATCCTCTTGCATCAGGGTTGCTCCAACAATACAGACAAGAACTGGCCTGTCATGGTCAAGCGCGTGTATATTCGCTTGCTCCACGATCTTGGCTTGAATGAAGAGGAAACTCCTCTGCTCATGGGTGAACTGCTCGCACAGGCTCAAGGAGGCATTTGCTGGGGACACAACAGTGTCATTGCTAAGACCTCTCCCGTCATTCCTAACTCATACGTCATCTCTTCTGCTAATTGTCCTGGTGCTGCAGATGGTCTTCACTTCACTGCCGAAGGTTATCGCATGCTTGGCAAGCGTTATGCTGAACAGATGTTGAAGATTTTAGATCAGAAGAAGGAGATTGACTTCGACACAACAGAGACTCCCTTCCCAACAGAAAAGGGCACTTTCAACCCTTCTCTCTATCTGGAGGGCGTTTACACCCATACATCTGTTGTGAACACCTTCAAATCTACAGATGTAAACAACTTCGGTGGATGGCGTTACACAAAAGGCATTGACCTATCAGACCACAAGTATCTGGTCTTGAACTTGATTCGTGTTCCTTCCAGCAAGACATATCTGAGAATCTATGACACAGACGACTATCTGAACCCTTGTTTCAGTTATGAACTCCCCACCTCCAGCAAGACACACGTCATAGACTTGACCACATTGGTAGATGGAGAAGGCAATAAGATAGACCCTTCCCATGTCTATATGCTCGGTTTTCAGAATGGCACAAAAGACCAGTCTCTCTACGTGAAGAGCATCTATCTGAGTGATGATGGCGAGAACCCAACCACAGGCATTGAAGACATCAAGATGGTAGAAAATGACCCATACGCTCCTACATTCGACCTCTCAGGTCGCAAGGTGGTCGCACCTTCTCGTGGCATCTACATCAAAGGCAACAAGAAGGTGTTGGTAAAGTAAACCCTCTCATTCCCAAATATCACATAAGCAGACCTCTGTCCAATTGGATAGAGGTCTGCTTTATATATTACTGATATACAATGTGATGAATATATAATAAAGACGAAGTGTTGATGGGGCAGAAACGAACAATGCTTCGATGGGTGTCGAAGCATTGTTCATTGGCACTTGCAACATTGTTCGTTTGCGCTTGCAACATGCTTACTTTTTCAAAGAACAATGCTTCATTGATTTGACACATCATATTGAAGGGAATCCCTACCGTTTTCTTCCAGCTGGATGACCCACAAGGTTTGACAATATAACTCTATCAATGAAGAGGTGAAGATGTGTGTCTCCACCTCTTTTTATTGCCTAAAATACTCAGACAGTCTCTTTTTTGTGAAATTCATATCATTTCTTTGTCACTTCCCCAAAATGTTGTAATTTTGTGATTGAATTATTTTACAATCTAAATTAAAGAGTCAAATCATCGAGGAAAAATATGAAACTAATCAATCTTAAAGGGGCAAATGGTCTTCGATTGATTCCCCTGATCTCTGTATTTACTCTTCTGTGTTTAAGTGGGTGCGGAACGTCTTTCGTGGGAGGATGGGTAAAACATGGATGTATGAAATCATTTGGTGGTTCATTCCATGCACAAATGTCGTAAGTCCTCCTGACAAACTTGTCAAGAATAGAAAGTAGATGTGGAAGACTCCCCAATAATAGAAATTGTAGAAAGAGAGCCAGAAGGATAAAGGAAAACGAGAGTCGTTGCCTTCTTATCTGGATATTAAATATTTATAAGACAATACCAAAATGAAGAAATTGTTTATTACAGCATTTCTAATGCTGACTTCACTGGGCATAATGGCTCAGGAACAAGAAGAGCAAGCAGTGAGAAAGTTCACCCTGATGCCTAAATTTGGTGTGAATATTGCCGAGTTTGTAAACAACTCAGGCTCAATCTATGTGGACGGTTCTCCTCGTTGGGGATTTACTGCGGGATTGGAAGCGGAGTGTTACTTGGCTAACCGTTGGGGACTCACATTGGGTTTGATGTATTCCCAGCAAGGTCAAAAATACAACAGCTCTTATGGGATGTATTATGGAGAGCCGACTGTCCAGATGGATTACATCAACTTGCCTGTACTTGCCAAGTGGTATATGTCGAGAAATAAGAAATGGGCTCTCAAATTTGGTCTTCAACCAGGATTAAATGTCAAGTCATGCTTGAAGAGTGATTCCTTTTCTAAATCATTGGATGATATGGGTGTTGATGCGGAACCATTTGATATGGCATTAGCTTTAGGATTCGGTTTTGAGCACCGAAACATAACACTTGAAATAACAAGTTTTGTGGGTTACATCAAACCTTTTTCAACCAGTACAGAGAAATTTGACGATCGCAACTCTGTCACACAGTTCACCTTGGGCTACCGATTTGATTTGTAGCATTGCAGAATTCCACAGGCAATCAGAATGAAGTGTGGAAGCATAGACAGGTTTTATGAGGGTCAGGCGATTGCAGAACTTCGTTTGACTCCTCATTTACCTTGATTTTTTATTTGATAAGGCTTATGAATCAATTAAGAATCATAGGAGCATTATTCCTTCTGTTATCTATCACATCCTCGTGTCTTGAAACGTTTGGAGAACCTGGCGAAGGGCATTACTTTATGTTTTCTTTCAAAAACAATTCAGAAAATAATGCACATCTCAGGATATATGGTCATCCAACTTCTTGGAAAAATGGCAAGGTGGAACGTTTGGTTCCGTATCAATATGGTTCTATACCTCCTTCTGAAACAAGGGATTTGGGTTTACTGTATGAAAATGGTGCTGATGATACGTGGGGAAGTTTCTTCAAGGCCATGGACATCGACACCTTGTATATTGTGGTGCATAAGATAGATGTCGATGTAAGGAGAAGCCGACCTTACGACCTTTCAGAAGACACGACCATCGTGAAAATCTATAAGTTCTCTGCAGAAAATGTGAATTTTGCACAGACAACAGCAGTTATAGAATATCCATAGGAGAGGGAGGAGACGAGTTCGGATTTCTTTACTATTTGGTTATATCATTTAATCTGAATCATCATGAGGAGAAAACTTTTTTTTATTATAACTCTGATGTTAGTATCGCTGGGCATGTGGGCTCAGGAACAAAAAGAGGAAGAACCTGTATTGAATCATGAAGCAGGCCAGTTTACCCTGATGCCTAAAGTGGGTATGAATATGGCCGATCTTTTATATGATGCAGATGACACGAAGCCTCGTTGGGGGCTAACGTTAGGTCTTGAAGCAGAATATATGTTGTCAAGGAAATGGGGACTTGCAATAGGTGTAATGTTCTCTCGGCAAGGTGCTCGTGGCTCTACAAATTTTGGCGGTATAACATGGAAGAACCCATCCGTTCGCTTGGACTACATCAACATACCCTTACTGGTTAAGTTGTATATGTTGAAAAACCATCAATTGGCAATCAAGATGGGTGTGCAATCAGGAATTAGAGCCTTTTCGCAATATAGTAGTGATGCATATACTTGTCAATTGGAAGATGTGGGTATTGGTGTTAGAGATTTTGATTTTGCAATCCCCTTCGGCATCTGCTACGAAAAGAAAGGTTTTGTGCTTGATTGTACCAGTTTCTGGGGGTTCATTCCTCCTTTCTCTGACGAGGGAGGAACTTTAAGCAATCATAATTTTGTTGTTCAGTTCACCTTGGGCTACCGATTTGATCTATAGGGTAAAGATGGTCTGGGGTATTCTGTCACATCCTCATTCAATCAGCGATGTCAATATCTCTAAGAAAACAATAGAGAGGGATAAAGCAAAACAACCTCACAAAAGTAATCTGTTTTGCTTGTGCTTTTCTACATAAGTTCAACTTTCTTATACTGAAGCAGGTGGACACATTTAATTGTCCACCTGCTTCAGTATAAGGAAAGCCATCCTGTATATGTTTGGCGGTGACATCTTACATCTTCACCACAACTTTCTTTCCTTTGTATTCTACAGTTTGCTTCTGACCCTCTTTCACCACGATGAAGTTTCTGGTCTTTGGCATACCTTCGAAAGTACCTTGACGCTTGCCGATGGTCAAAGTTTTGGCAGTATCATTCCAGTTCATTTCTATTCGGCTGTACTTGCCCTGCTCGTAGTCATTGCTCTTGCCGTCATCCTCATAGAGCATGAAGGTGGCATCTGCACCTGAATAGATGAGGAGTGAGATAGGAGCGTCAGCATTTTCTGCTGTATATTGCTTGTTTGTGCCTATTGGAAGGATGCTTCCACCTTTCACAAAGACTGGTAGAGTGGCTTTGCCTACGGCAGTCTCCACTTTCTGACCACCTTCGTAGTGCTTGCCTGTGCGGTAGTCATACCATCCTGCTCTATGCTTTGGAAGATAGGAGCTCCATGTCTCCACATCGGGGGCTGTGACAGGATTGATGAGGAGCGACTTGCCAAACATGTATTCGCAATCTTGCGCCAAGGCTTCTGGGTCATTGGCAAAGTCGAACACGAGTGGGCGCATCAGGGTTGAACCCTCGAATGAGACGGATGCTGCGTTGCTGTAGATGTAGGGAAGGAGGCGGTATCGCTCTTTCAGACACTCGCTGATGAGGTCTTGGGCTTCCTTGCCATAGTTCCAAGGTTCGGTGTTGCTCATGTAGCCATGCACGCGCATGAGAGGAAGATAGACGGAAGTGCCAATCCATCTCAACATGCGATTGATGTAGGCTGTGTCGGAGTATTGGTTGCCTGGACGGAAGAAACCACCTGCATCGTAGGTCCACCAAGGGATGCCTGCTGCCTGCATGCCCAAGCCTGATTGTATCTGATAGCGGAATGATTGCCAATCATTGCCCACATCGCCAGACCAGAGGGCAGAGCCGTAGCGTTGAATGCCAGGGAAGCCACAGCGGGTGAGAATCATAGGACGCTTGTTGGGCGCATCCTTGCGCAAACCCTCATACACGGTCTTATTGACCAGCAGAGGATAGACGTTGCGGAAGAGTTCGCCAGGGTATTTGCCATCTACCACACGACGTCCCACGAGGTCATCGTTCTCTGGTTCGGTAGCATCTTGCCACCAAGCATCAATGCCTAAAGGCAGGAGTCGCTGGCTGAAGTTTTTCCAATATGCGTTGGCGGCAGATTCGTTGAAGAAGTCTATCCAGTCTGTGCCTGGAATGTAGAAGCCCTCACGAGACATCTGTTTGCCCACCTCTGAATTCTTGTCTATCTTAGACCATACAGACACCATCAGGCGTGCGTTCATGGCATGAAGGCTGTCGGTGAGGAGTTTAGGGTCTGGGTAGTTGTCCTCATCAAACTGCATGGAGTTCCATCCATACTTGCCCCAATACTGCCAGTCTTGCACAATCACATCCATAGGCAGACCCTCGTTGCGGAAACGGTTGGCGGTGGAGAGAATCTCGTCTGAAGAGTGGAAACGCTCACGGCAGTGGATGTAGCCTAAAGCCCACTGAGGCATGAGAGGAGATTCGCCCGTCAGCTGGCGATAGGAAGCGATAATCTCATCGGGAGTGCCGACAAATACAGTATAATCCACACTTTGAGCCATTGGAGAACGGAAGACACTCTCGTTCTTCACCTTGCCATAATAGACAATGGGCTGGTCTCCGTTGGAGAGTTCGGCAGAGAGGGTGTGTGTGCCCTTGCTGAGGTGTATGATGGTAGAAACTGTAGGAGGCAACCACATGTTCTGCAGTTCAATGACCGTCTTGCCATCAATCACGAGATTGTGTCTTCTTGCCATCTTCTGACCCACATCGAGCAAGAGCGAGTAGTCGCCATCCTCTGCCACCTCAATCGTTGCAGAGTAGCGATTGCGCTCTCTCACCTCCTGTTTTCCTCCTTCTGTAGAGGTGACATTCACCACTTCCCTTGTACCAACACCTTGTCCTTTGATAAGTGCCACTTGTTGATCCATAGGATTGAAGTCCGCCATGCCGTAGTTGTTCCAGAGAATGCCATACCCCTTGCTGGAGAGCATCATAGGGATAGAGATCTGGGTATTGACCTGAGTGAGTCGGCGAGAGAGCCCTCTCACATTGGTGTAGCCATCCTGAAACTGTCCTAATCCATAGAGAAACTCGTCTTCGGGGGAATTGAAGGCGAGTCTCGCCTCGTAGGTGGGTGTGCCAGCCACGGTGGTTGCTTTCAGTTGGTGTTCAGTAGCCGTGAACACAGCCTTACCACTTTTGTCCAGCACTTCCACACATTGCTTCTCGGCATTGACATGTACGGAAATGTCGCCCTTCTTCACCTCTTGGTCTTTCACATAGAGCCATTCGGGCATTTTTTCTGTGGATTGATTCTCCACATATTGAATACGTACGGCATTGTTAGCCACGTGTTTCACCACAATCGTTCCTTTGCCGAAAGGAACTTCTTGGGCAGATGCACTGAGGCATGTAATAGCCGTGAGTATGGTCAGAAAAATCTTCTTCATCATGAATAGTTTTTAGGAATAGATGAAACGTTATCTGTTATTTTGTGTTATGGATTGATGACAAAAAGGAAGCCACCACGAGGCTGGCATGACACAGCGGTGGGAAGTTGGTTGATGCGTGTGATTGCCCAAGGCTCATCCTTGTCACCACTGTCTGCAAAGAGGAGTGTATGATTCTTCTTTGCTTTGATGAAACTGGTGTTGATATGGATGTTCTTTGTCTCGTCTGTACCATTGATGCCTGCCACATACCATGTCTTGCCACTTCTGCGTGCCATCACAGCATATTCACCAGGGAAACCAGCCACAAGGCGAGTCTCATCCCATGCGGCTGGAAGGTTGCTGAGGAAATCCTTCACCTCCTGAGGCTGAGCCAAGAAACTCTCTGGGCGGTCTGCCAAGTGTTGGAGGGCAGATTCAAAGAGCACGGTGAGAGCCAACTCATGAGCATGAGAGGTGATATGTGGATGTTGAGAGTCGGAGAAAGCACATGGAGTGTAGTCCATCGGTCCTACCACATTGCGGGTGAACGGAAGCGTGGCATTGTGGGATGCGGCTTTCTTGGTGAAGGTAGGCACATTGTTATACCACTCTGCACCATACACGCCTTCAGTGGTGAGGAGATGGGGATATGTGCGCTGCCAGCCACGTGGGATGGGAGCACCGTGGAAATTGACCAGCAGATGATGGCGTGCCGCACTCTCAAGAAGGTCAAGGCAATAATCCATGTTCATCTGGTTGTCGCCAGAGAAGAAGTCAATCTTCACGCCTGCCACACCAATCTCCTCGCACCACGCAAATTCCTTCTCACGGTCTTCTGGCTTGTTCAGGCGGAACTTAGGGCCAGGAGCACCGTTGATCCAGCCTACAGACGAGTTGTACCAGATGAGTGGCTTCACCCCCTGCGACTTGGCATAATTGACAGCATCTACCACTGTCTTGCCATCTTTCATCTTGTCCCATTCAGCATCAATCAGCACGTATGGCAACTGGAGTGTCTTGGCAAAATCAACATACTTCTTGATGATGTTATAGTCGTTAGAACCATGATTGTAGGCCCAATAGACCCAAGAGACCACACCAGGATGTATCCATCCAGTGTCTGTCAATTTGCAGGGTTCAGACACGTCGGTAACAAGAGTGGACTGCACCACATCAGCCAAAGAACCGATAATAGCCACACGCCAAGGTGTGTGCCAGTTGCCATTGAGTTCCACCTCATTCTGATCAGGCACCAGTCGGTAATGTTCGGGATTGCCATCATTGTAGAGTGATGCGGCACTCTGCCTACGCTCAATGTTGGCTTCTGTCAGGAGTGCATACACATCCTTCTGGGGAGAAAGAAGGGCAGGGAAACCGATGCGCTTCTCATTTCCGCCCGCATGAGTGAGAGGGTAGAAGCCCTCATAGCCATCACTCCACTTCTGCATCCAGCGATTCACACCTTCTGGAATGGTATAGACAGTCTGTTCGCCCCTGAGCAGGTCTTCCTTCAGGTTGGGAAGTTCGTAGCGGAAAGCCACGCCATCATTGTAGAGACGGAAAACCAACAGCATGGGATTGCCGTTTTGATCTGCATATTCGTAGGCATATTCTGAGGCGACATTCTTGGGATGAAGGTGTTTGCCCCCCTTCATCACGTAGTCAGCCTTTACCTTTCCACGTTTGCTCATGCGCTGGAAAGTCTGTCCTATTCCAGTATTCTGGGTGGTGATGCCCACCTGAGAGATGTTCAGCACCTCTTTGCCTTGATAATAGACCACAAAACCTCCATCTTTCTGTTGGAGAGAGATTTTCTTGTTGGGGGAAAGAGCCTGCATTGGCTTGGCAAATGCCATTGCAGAACATAGACATAGGCATGCTGCCCAAATGAATCTTTTCATCTTGCAAATAGTCATTGAGAATCTTTGATGTTAGTTGTGAATTGTTTCAGCAAAATTAAGCATAAAAAATGAAATAATGAAGGGAAGAAGGGAAAACCCTTCAATCGTCTCTATTTTGTCCTATTCCTGATTCCTTTTCTCCGTAAAAGAATGCAAGTTTGACGAACTTGCATTGATTGCTGGACTTGAAAAAAATAGGTATATGTCTGTGCCCAGCAACCATATGGTTGGTGAGTGGCAACCATATAGTATTTACTCACGAACCATATAGTATAAAAAAAACAATACGTGTTTGAAAAAAAAGGAAGTCTTCGTCATGAACACAACAAATACGTCAGTTCGGGATGATTCCCCAGAAGAGAACTTATCCCGAACTGGCGTACTTTCTACAGACAATTAGTGAAAAATTGTCTCAATTGTCTCAGTCTCACCTCTTCTGATACGCATGTTCCCTAAAACATCCGATTCATCTTTTCACTTTTCCGCCTCTTGTGCCACAGTGCGCATCTGGGAAATTGTGATTGAGACAATTGAGACAGTTTTCCTGATCGTGTGTCTCTCAATACACTCTCCCCATGCTTTTGCGAGCCTTCGATATGCCTTCGATAAGGCTTCGAGATGAGTCTGAGATAATTATCTCACATCAGAGATGTCCGTTTTGTCCATTTTGTGGAAAACGGTGCTTCTCTGGAAAGACGCACCTTGACGGGAGAGGATGCAGGCATGGCAAGATGCAAAGTTGAGACCTGAGCCTGCGAACGGTCATTTAAAAAAGAAAACGGCAACATGTCAAATGTTGCCGTTCGCTTTTCATGAATAGATTACTTTACCAAATTATTTAACCAAAAACTTATTTGCAATTGATTACTTAACGAACACCTTGCGTGTAGTACCGTCTGAGTACTTAACGATGTTGATGCCCTTCTGGAGACCATTCTGGCGAGCACCGCTCACTGAATAAACTTCAGAAACAGTAGCCTTCACACCACCTGCGTTCTCGATTTCCTTTACAGATACAGGAGCTTCTGTGCCGAGGTAGAAGAGCTGGAAGTCTTCCATGATTACCCAGTCACCGCTCTTGCCTTCGTTCTTGCGGATACCGATTTCGAGGTTGCCTGCTTCTGACAAGAAGATCTGCACAGAGTTGTTGAATGCTGTTGGATCATTCTTGCAAACCATGTGGAAGCCCTGCATGGATGCTGGATAGTAGTAAGTTACACTCTCGTCTTCGCCAGTATCTTCGTTGATGTGGTTGAATGTGAGTTTAGTATCCATTGGGTAAGAACCTTCATTCACAGAAGTCCAAGTGATGCCTTCACTCTGGTCTTCTTCTGCGATAGTGCCTGCCAAGAAACTAACCTTCTCAACAGTGTATGTGCCATCCTCTTCCCAAGTGCCACCAGTAGTAACTCTTGTGAATGAGTTCTGGGTAGATTTGAGAGACTCGATAGCCTTCACGTAAGAAGTCTGCTCGCCTTCGTTGCACTTAGCAAAGAGAACTGCATTGTGGTTTTCCCAATTCTCTTCACCACCTGCATTGTTGTAAGCGTTCACTTCGTTCACACCTACACCACTACCATCACGGTATGTTGCACGTGCGCGGAGTTCATAAGTACCAGCAGGGAGACCTGCCACAACCTGATAGAATGTGAATGCACCACGATTCCAGAGTTCTGCAACTTCTGGGCGGTGAGTTTCTTCATCATTACCATATTCATTGACAGTTGCAACACCAGAGCCATCAACAGTCCAACCTGTAGAAGGACCTTCCTTGAATGAAGGGTTGGCCAAGAGGCTTGTGATCTCGATAGGGTTATCAAGGGTAGCCTTGTCAATGCCTTCTGTCGCAAACTTAGCAATGTTGTACTTAGTACCAAGAGCAAGCATGAACTCGTCAATCTTCTCAACTGTAGCAAAGTTCTGAGCCAGATAAGCATTCTGTTCCTGAACTGTTGGAGCAACAGTTGGGTCTGTCAAGAAGTTTGCGATAGACTGGCGGTAATCAACATACTGCTTGTAGGCAGTGTACTGCTTATTGATGCCGTCTGCCATTTCATAAGTGTCGTTGTCACCCTCACCGAACTCGATTGCTGCAATCATGGCAGTGCCAAGGAATTCAGCTTCAGCAGAACCATCGTCAAATGAGCCTGCGAGAGTAGCGAAGTTGTCAGGAGCATTGAAGTTGTTAGCAATGTCGTTAGCCTTGCTGATATAATCATTAGCGTTCTTGAGAGTTTCTGAAGCAGCCAAGTAAGTCTCCTTGTCTGTTACCTCTGCAGGAATTTCAGCAAGCATAGCGTTTACAGCAAGTTGGTCGCCCTTGAATCTCAAAGCAGCAGCAGCAGTCTGAGCCTTTTCAACTTCTGGCTGCAAGAGAGCCTGGAAGTTAGGAGTCTCGCCATAGTAGTAGAGGCGGAAACCTGTTACAGCTGCGAAACCGTTGTCGAATGCACCAATTGTAAGAGTGCCGTCTGTCACTTCGATGAAATCAGTCTCAAGTTCTTTCCACTGGCTGATGTCGTTACCCCACCAGCCACCAGGCTCAAGGTTTGGAGAAACTACTTCTTTGTCGCCAGCCTGCATGAATGCATGGTTCTTGCAAGGATTTGCAGCAGACCAGTCGTTAGACCATGTCTGAGCAAGTATCTTCAGTTTGTAGAATCCGTTAGGAATGTCTGCAAGGTTCTGAGCAATGACGCGACGAGTTTCGTCATTCTTAGGCATATCCCACTTCTTTGCACAAGTGAGTTTGTCGTTCCAGTAAATGACAAGACCGTTGTTCTGCTGATACCACTGACCCACTACAGATGCATCGCTTGAAATCTTAACCAAGTCTGCAATAGCAGGAGCGGCTTCTTTGGTTACAGCTCCATCCTCGCCAACTACTTCTGCCTTGCCAGAGCCAGTGCCATCGCAGTCGTCATATGTGCTCCAGCTTGTAGCCATGACAGCCTCGTTTGGAACCCAAACACTGTTCTCTGCATCCCAAGTTGGCTCATAGCCAGGGTTGCAGAACCAAGGATAAGCAATCAATGCAGTAAAGTCCTTAGCACCTGTAGCGTCAGCAGGCTGATCCTTCAAGATGTTAAGACGAGCTTCGTTCAATCTGGTAGTAATAACTGCATAGTAGTCCCATCCGTGTATTGCCTCTTCATAAACAAAGCCTTCCTCTGCCACACTGGTTTCAGCCTCTTCTATGAGTGCTAAAAACTCTGCATTGTCGCTGTTCAAAGCCTTGGCAGCAGTGATAGCAGCCTTCAACTTAGCCACGTCCTTGACAGCGGTATTTGCCAGCTCAAGCAGACTGAGCAAATAATTCTTAGCCTCAGTGTATTCTTCCTTAGTTGATGGGTTGTACTCCTCATAGTAAATCTGTATCTCATCGTCGAGTTTGCCATTGATGAGACCAGGGTTCTTGTCGCGAAGGCTTTCGAGCTGAGAGATGTACATGTCAATCTCCTGGCTGAGCGCATCGAGTTCAGCAGCTTCACCTGCCTCACCTTCATAGTACAGTTTGAAGTCTGTAACCATCCAAGAGTCTGCGCTGTTCTTCTCTGGCTTTCTTACACCTACTTTCACGTAGCCATCTTCAGTCAAGAAGAATGTAACGGTGTTGTACTTCACGTTGCCATCGCTTACAGGAGCATAAAGGTTCTGTGCAAACCACATGAGTGTGCCCTCAACAGAGCAAGGACCCCAGATGCTGCCTTCCACGCCATTGACATTGCTGTATTCACCATCAGACTTGTCCCAGCCTTCTTTTATTTCGTCAGTGTAGATCTTCTCTCTGTGCAATGGGTACAAACGAGGCATCAGAGGTGTCTCGAAGAGACGGCCTGGAGTGAACTCCTCGCTTTCGATGTTGTACTTGCCATTCTGCACATAGATGAATGCTCGATCCACCCATTCGTCTGTGTTGAAAGTCTTAGGGTCGAAATCCCAAGATGTACCAATACGGTAGTAGCCTTGGCATTCCATTCTGTACATACCTGCAGGAAGCTCGATGTACTGATAAAGGTCTGCGCCATCTCCATCATAGATTTCGCACAAGCCACCCTTTTCTGTAGTAGAACCGGTGCTGTGGTCGAATTTCCATGGAGCAATTGCATCCTCATTGAAAGAAGGGTTACCGATTTTGCCAGTAATCTCTTCTCCCACCTGCCATCCTTGGGCAAAGGTTGCCACAACACCCATGATGAGCATTGAGGCTGTGAGTAAGAATCTTCTCATAACGGAAAAAATTTAATTAATAAAAGAAAAGTTATAAAATAAGTTGTTTTGTGTCTTTTTTATTTGTATTTGGCAAATCTCGTAAAAAGACGTTGCAAAAGTAATTATAAATTAATTATGATACAAGGGGATTTACGATATTTGAAAGAACTTGTATCAAATTTAAAAGCAATAATTGTGCTGGAAGCCCCCAATGTTTCATATCTTAAAGTTTTTGTTTCGGAACAAAGTTGTAAAAAATAGAAGAAATGATGTTTCGTTTGATAAAAAAATTGTATCTTTGCCTCGAAAACAACAAAAAGACGTTTACTAACAACTATTATATCCTATATGAAGTATCAATCCATTGGATGGCTGATCATCGTTTGCGTTTGTGCTGTAACATCCCTGATGGGACATGCACAGGTCGTAAGGTTATATACAACACAACAAGGACTCAAGACAAATAATTGCCACAGTGTGGACCTTGATTCTCGTGGCTTTGTGTGGGTGTCGGGTACTGATGCCCTTGGTGTGTTTGATGGAACACGTTTTCAGTATCTCCCCACTAAAGGGGCTGATGGAAAGCAACTGTTTCAGACTGCCACTCGTGTGAAGGAGGCTGGAAATGATCGGTTCTGGGTCTGCACTTCACACGGTCTCTTTCTTCTCAATGCTCGAACGATGGAGTTCAAGCGCATATATATGGAGGGGCAGGAAGACAGCATCTATGGCTATACTACTAACAATGTGATAGACTACCCGAAGAAGGACTATAAGTTGGTCACTACGGATGGTTTCAACACGTTCCTCTTAAACGCGAAGACTCTCAAGGTGGATGATGTGCTTTCTGAGAAACTGAACAGCGCACTTCGAGAGTCTTTTGTCATTCAGCCTGTTATAGACAAGCGTGGACGCTTGTGGGCTATCGGAAGGACTACTCAGTTGATGTGTATAGACTTGGATAGTTTCACCAGTATTCCTGTCAATTATACACCAGGGGCAGCCGCTATTGCAAAGGGAAGTACGTTCACACGATTGCTGGAGACAGAAGAGGGGCTTTTGATTGGCACAAATCATGGGTTGCTTATATATAATAGTAAGGAGAACTTGGTGAAGGAATCTGATGCCTACACAGGTGATCTTTATATAAGTGCTATTTTGCGTACGCATGACCATCGTATTTTGGTAGGCACAGATGGTCGTGGCATTTGGGAATACAAGAAGACGGGCGGTGTGAGTTCTTTCACCTCGCTCTACGATAAAGCTCCTGATTTCGACATTTCCTATGGCAAGGTGATGGATATGACGGAGGATAAGAAGGGGAATGTGGTTGCCGCTTTTCTGCAGAAGGGGCTTGTCGTGATTCCTCCGCAGAACGACTGTTTCCACTATCATCCTATTTCTCCTCAGGGAAATGGTAGCAATGCCACTTGCATCACGTCTATGGCGATTGACAGCAAGGAGAACTATTGGGTGGCTACAGATGGTTGTGGAGTCTTTACGACTGACGGCATGCGTCTCGCCACGGCTCATCCCATCAACGATGGGCTTCGCTGTATGTTGGTGCAGGATGTGAAGATTGATAAGCATGGCACAGTGTGGGCTGGTACTTATGGTGGAGGTGTGCAGTGGCTGGAAAACGGGAAGTGGACGAACCGAGGACTGGAGGGCATTAGTCAGGAACTTGTGATGACGCTGAGCTATAATAGCGAGGAGGATAAGCTGCTGGTAGGTACAAATGGTCACGGCATCATCTGTGTGGATGTGGTGAACCGCACCTTCAGCCGTCTTACCTTCCCTTTCTCCTACAATCAGTGGATCAGTGCCTTGCTGCAAGATTCTCAGGGCACACTATGGGTGGGTTCAAGCACGGGTGTTTTCTCTTACAATGCCTCTAACGGCAAGCATGAGGAAATCAGTCTGAATGGCAACAGAATTAGTAATGCCAGTGCCATCCAACAGGATGGAAATGATATTCTCATTGCTTCGGAAGAGGGACTTGTTATCTATCATCTCAAGACGAAGAAGCAGGAATTGATCAATGAAGGATTTGATTGCCGTGCCATTAGTGCTATCACCACGACTGATAGGCACATCTGGCTTGCCACAAGAGTCAATATAGTTTCAGTGGATAAGCGCACACGAGAGGTGAGAAGTTACTCGTCTTTCAGTGGTTATGACGTGGGCGAGTTCCACCGCAATTCGTATGTCAAGCCTGGTCATGGCTATATTCTCTTTGGAGGCAATAATGGTATTATCTGCTTCACGCCTAAGTTGATTTCCAACCGACCTACCAAGGTTGAACCTGTCTATTTCACCAGATTTGCAACACCTCTTGGCACAGAGGAGATGGATGCAAGCATTTATTATGCCAAGGAAATCAGTTTGACACATGATAACGCTACTTTTAGTATTGAATTTTCCTCTGTAGAACTGGGCGACCCAGAGCGTATTCATTATGAATATATCTTGGAGGGGCTGGAGAAGCAGTGGCACAAGGATGTGTCTGCTCCTAATGCACGTTATTCGGCATTGCCTCCTGGCACTTACACTTTCCGTGTGAGGGCTTATATAGAGGACAATCCCAACGAGTTTACAGAGAATGCCATTGTCATCCGAGTCTCTCCACCGTGGTACGCTACCGTATGGGCTTATCTCATTTATACATTGATAGTGCTTGCGCTTGCCTACTTCGTCTATCAGCAGATTCAGCTGCGCAAGCAACAGAAGGAGCAGTTGCGCAAGACCGATGAGCAGAACCGTATCAAGGAGGAGAAACTGAACCTGTTCACCTCCATCACCCATGAGTTGCGCTCGCCTCTCACCATGATAGAGTCTCCTCTCAAGCAGTTGATGACGGAAGACACCAACCCAGAGCACCAATCACTCTATGCGGTGATGCGTCATAATTGCGACCGACTTTTGGGCATTGTCAAGCAAATCACTGATATTCGCAAGATAGACTCTGGACAGATGATCATGCACCTGAGGGAACATGACTATGTGGCTTATGCCAATCATGTGTTTGCACAGTTTGAGGGTGTGGCAAGTGTGAAAGAAATCACTTTTGTGAAAGAACATGCTGAAGAGGAGTTGCCGATGATGATGGATGAGACGCATTTCGAGAAGATCATCACCAACTTGTTGAGCAACGCCTTCAAGTTTACGCCTCAAGGCGGCAAGGTGATTGCCAAGAGTTGTATAGAAAACAATCAAGTGGTGCTGACCTTCTACAATAGTGGACCTCAGTTCTCCCAGGAAGACCAGCGTCACCTCTGGGAACGTTTCTATCAGGGCAGTGCGGGCGAGGACACCAATGGCTCGGGCATAGGATTGAATCTTGTGCATGAACTGGTGAGGTTGCATCATGGCACGATTGAGGCTCGCAACGTGAATCCTGTGGGCGTTGAGTTTGTGCTCCACTTCCCATATTATAACGGGCAGACAACAATAGACCCTGCCAATGGTCTTGCCACCTTGCTCTTGGTGGATGATGACACGGAACTGTCAGATTTCATGGTGAGCCAGTTGAACAAGGACTATAATGTGATCACGGCTTTCTCTGGCAACAGTGCCTGGAAGAAAGTGCAAAGTCAGCGTCCTGATGTGGTGGTCACAGACTATCGCCTTCCTGAGGCTAATGGTATGGAACTCTGTCAGCGCATTAAATCCAACCCTGAAACATGCAACATCCCTGTTATCCTATTGACGGGTGAAGGTGATGAGGCTCTTCAATTGCAGAGTCTGAATGTGCAGGTGGATCACTATATGGAAAAACCTGTCAATATCGTGTTGCTTCGTTCGGCAATCAGTCAGGCAATCAGTGTGCGCGAAACACTTCGCACGAAGGCACGCAGGGCTGAGACTGTGGGGGAAGTGCCGTTGCCAGTGGTGGAGAATGCCAATGAGAAGTTCTTCGTACGTGTGAACGAGATTATCAAGAAACACATTGAGGAGTCTGACTTTACGATACAGCAACTCAGTGAAGAGGTGGGTATCAGTCGTGTTCACCTCAACCGCAAGATGAAAGAACGCTATGGTGTGTCGCCCAACAATTTTGTTCGCCTCTTCAGACTCAAGCAGGCTGCCTATCTGTTGGCGTATAACAAGGTGAACATCAGTGAGGTGGCCTATGCTGTTGGTTTCTCCAGCCACTCATACTTCACATTCTCTTTCCACGACTGTTTTGGCATGTCGCCCAAGGAGTTTGTCAATTACTATTCTGACGAAGAGAACAAGGTTGCTCTCAAGAAGTTGTTGGATATAGGTGAGGATGATAGTTCTCCCATTCCTCTGACTTCTGGTGAAAAAGAAGGAGAATAGGGATACACAACCATTATCTTCACCTCTTTCTGACATCATAAACCCCGAAAGATTTTATCCAACTTTCGGGGTTCACTTCAAAATCATGTTGTCACCGTTCTGTCTTCACAAAACTCATAAAGTGGACATTTCTGATGTGAGGTAATTATCTGAGAGTCATCCCGAAGTCATCTCGAACTGAGGTGTAATTCTCTAAATCCACATCATTGAGTAGAATTAATTACATCGAAAAGTCTGTTTTATTCAATAAGTCTTGTTTTAACCAATCTTTTTGTATAATTTTACACAAAAAATAGTGTGTAATAGTGAAGTTGAACCGTGTCAAAAGAAGTTTTGGATTGAAAAGGTGCATGGCAAATATGACTATCAAAGAGATGTGATAAGAGTTTCATATCATAAAATCTTATGTTTGAACAGTCACTATCAAATATAGGAACACTTCCTTGAATATAAATCCTTAGGGAAAAATTAAAAAGGTTTTATCCGTGATGTTGAATTTTAACTTGTTGAACAAGTAGAAATGACGAAAAAAGTGATTGCATATACTGATATTGAGACAGATGGCCATTCGGATTTAGTAGCCGAGCCTCAATACGATTTGTTTTTTAATAATGGACAAACTGAACGTCAAGAATCAGAAACGTTAAGAGTTTTGTCTTTGTTTTCAGGCTGTGGTGGTATGGATTTGGGCTTGGAAGGTGGTTTCATATGCCATAATCAATCAGTCACAAATCCTGACTGGATACACCATGACATAAATGATAATTGGACTCTTCTCCAAAGAAATCTATTTCGCACAGTGTTTGCCTGCGATATTTTGAAGGAAGCCCGATCTGCATGGCTTAGATACATGTCCCGATACCATGTTAATCCAGACATATATCATTTGGAAAGTATTGTTGATTTGGTTAAACTTCACAAAGAAGGCAATGCCAATGTCTTTCCTGATAATATAGATTTAGTTACGGGGGGCTTTCCTTGCCAAGACTTCAGTGTTTCTGGCAAAAGGAAGGGCTTTGATTCTTTGGTGTCTCACAATGGCGAAAAAAGAATTGGCGATGAGCCTTCTGAGGAAACAAGAGGAAAACTATATATATGGATGAAACAAGTTGTTGATATTGTTCAGCCGAAAATGTTTATAGCCGAAAATGTCGCAGGACTTGTAAGTTTGGGAGATGTGAAGGACATCATCCAACGTGATTTCTCATCAGCAAATGGAAATGACTATATCGTATTGGACCCTCAAATTTTGTATGCGGCAAACTACGGAGTTCCTGAAAAAAGAGAACGTATCATTTTTATTGGGATTAGGCGTTCAGCACTTGTTCCGGAAGCAATAGAAGCATTGGAGCAAGCCCAGATCCCAGAAAAATATAATCCATACCCTTCGCCTACGCACAATTATAATGGGGGTGACGACAACTTGCCTCAACCCGTAAGTTGTAGGGAAATATTCCAAGATTTACCAGAACCAGCAGATTCTGAGGATTTGGCACAGAAGTTTTTCTCGGGGGCTAAATATCTTGGTAATGGAAGTCAAGGACAAACTGAAATAAACATAGATGGTTTGGCTCCAACTATCCGCTCAGAACATCATGGAAATATTGAATTCAGGAGACTTTCGGCAGAACATGGCGGAAAAATGCAGGATGAACTTGATAGAGGACTTCAAGAACGACGCTTGACACCTCGTGAGTGTGCGCTCATTCAGACTTTCCCGCCTGATTATCCTTTTGTGTTCCGAAAAAAAGGAACAAGAAGATATGCAGTAAGTCCTTCTGGGGCTTATAGGGTTATTGGTAATGCAGTACCCCCCATGCTTGCATACAATATTGCAAGAAGAATTCAAGAAGTCTGGCCACTATACTTTGGATAAAGATGGAAAAACGACAGAACATCATCGCTATTAGAAAGCAGAATATGACGCTTGCCCATGAAGCATTTGCTAATTTGATGGAAAGAACAGAAGCAATCTTAAATGATGAGGCTCATGAAAATCCATCGATTTACAAGCAGTTGAATGCTTTCACTTTAGAACTATGTGCTGTAGAGAAGATAAAATTAGCATGTACAAATTCTCCTTTTGATGCAAATGAGGTTCAACTAATATCTGGTCAGCGATTCCCTGATATTGTGGTTGATCAATACTATGGTGTAGAGGTTAAATCAACAAAAGAAAATCATTGGACTTCGACGGGAAGTAGTATAGTTGAAACCACTCGCATTGAAAATGTTGATGACATTTACATGTTATTTGGTAAACTGGGCGGATCTGTTCCACAATTTAAATGTCGCCCTTATCAGGATGTGCTTTATGACATAGCCGTCACCCATTCTCCACGCTATCTAATTAACATGGAGATTCCAGAAAGTGAAACGATATTCTCCAAAATGGGCACTACCTATAACGATTTCAGAACCTCTCCAGACCCCATTTCAAAAGTGAGGCACTATTATCGAGAGCGTGCAAAAAAACAAAATCGTCAGGAGATGCCCTGGTGGATTACATCAGACAATATTGAATCCGCTCATTCATTCAACATTAAATTATGGAATTCTCTTGAATTGTGGGAAAAGAGAGCATTGCAGGCTAAGTGTATGATACTCTTTCCTGAGGCACTAAATCCTGCCCCCAATAAGAACAAGTATAATAATACCACGCTTTGGTTATGCTCATACAATCAGGTTGTCAATCCCAACATACGCAATCTATACTCTGCTGGCGGTAAAATAACTCATGTTGATGGAAAAAGGCTGAAGAATCCAGTGGCACAAGTCTTTAATATTATCGTTGATTATTCTGAAGACATTAAAGCGGTACTTACACATCCCACCCCTGACATGTATATGATGATAAAGGAATTTAACCCAGTACTTTCAAGAAGTAGCAACATGTATGAGGAGTGGCTTGGGATTTGTTGCGAGTTTGCCAAACAACATCATGTCCCTTTAAGGGAATGGATAGAGAATAAGCCGTCATTTTCATTTTCCAAGTAAATTCACATTTCTGATGTGAGATAATTATCTGAGAGTCATCCCGAAGTCATCTCGAAGGTTGTGGTCAGGTAATGATTTCTTTCACTTAAGTGATAATCTGAATAGCCCAGGTGACGCAACAGAAAAGACTTATCAACGAAAGGAGTGATCGTAATCCATTTTGCAATAGCCCCTTCTCGGTTGTTTTGCAGTTCTTCTTCCTACATGTTGCCTTGTCTTCTCCTGAACAGAGGGGAAGACTAAAGAAAGATTGGGTAAAGGTGAGGAAAAAGTTAATTCTTTTGAAATTAAATCTTTTTTCATCTTCTAAAGGGGAGCGTTTCGTGGAAATATCGTAAATTTGCCCATGAGCCCTTTCAAAGGGACTCTCTTTTTTAAATAACGTTCTATTTCTTATATGATTACAACCATGCAACTCAACTTTAATGGCAATCGAAGTTCTGAAAAATTTGAGGTGAACGGAGCTTACCTCAAAATAGCGCAGCAAATCAGAGAGGAAGTGAAAGAAAAAACTCTGGAGGAGGCTATCCAATATCTTGTGGGAAAGGTGGAGGGAAAGTCTCTTTTCAGCAAGCGGCTGAAGACGGTGAGTTACTCTATTGCTCAGATGAACCGTATCATAGATGCGGGTGAGTGTCAGGCGATGGTGAAGATAGGGGAGGCTTTGCAGGAACGGGGCATAGAACTGATTGCAGAGGCTGTTGATAGTCGTCCGCTTGTGAGGGCAGTGTTTATAGCAGGTCCTTCTTCGAGCGGAAAGACCACCTTTAGCAAGAAACTTAGCATTGCTTTGGAAAAGAAGGGGATGACCACTCAGTGCCTTTCGTTTGACGATTACTATATAGACCGTGAACAGACTCCGAAGGATGAGAATGGAGAGTATGACTATGAGCATATCAATGCTGTGAATGTGGATTTCTTTCATGAGCAATTTCAGGATTTGCTGGATGGTAAGGAGGTGGAATTGCCCAAGTATGATTTTGCTGCGGGAAAGAGTGTGAAGAGTGGTCGCCGCATTTGCCTCACTTCCCATACGGTACTGATTATGGAGGGCATTCACGCTCTCAACCCTATTCTCTGTCAGGGCATTCCGCCTGAGAGCATCTTGCGCATCTATATCTCTGGGCTTACGGTGGCTAAGAATGAAGATGGCACTTATTTCCCCACTGCCGACAATCGTCTCATTCGTCGTATGGTGCGTGATGCGCAGTTCCGCAACACGGATGCTTCCTCCACGTTGGCAAGATGGCCTTCTGTGAGAAGAGGGGAGGATAAGTGGATTGTGCCTTTCCAGCAAAATGCAGACATCAATTTCTGTACGGCTTTTCAGTATGAACTGGGAGTGCTGAAGGAGAAGGCATTGTCCTTATTGTATGAGGTACATGCTGATGACCCAGCCTATGTGGAGGCGCAGCGGCTGAAGTGGGTGCTGAATCGTTTTCACGATATTCCATTGGACTATATCCCTCCTCATTCTCTTTTGCGAGAGTTTACGGGTGGAAGTGCTTTTGAATATTAAGTGGTAGGGGACAGTGTGGGAAAGTGTTGCCTTGTGCGTTATATATTGTTAATTTCAAGAGAATTGGTATAAATTGGCGTATCTTTGTGGCAGAAATTCTAATTGATAATAAGATAGAAGACATACATGAGTAAAGAAAGAATGGCTCCAAGCTTGTATATGAAGGGCTGTGTGCGATTGTGGCTTGCAGGGCTGGCAATAGGCATGGCGGCTATGAATGTGAATGCTCAGCAGACAGCAGTGAAGGCTGTGGCGGATGGCCACTACTTTGGTGCTCGACAGCAGTTGGAACAGTTTCTGGATGAGAAGGGCGAAGAAGCCAAGGGGGCAGAGGAGGCTCAGGCACTCACACTGGTGTGTGACTATGTGTTAGGTCGTCCAGCCACGGCAGACCGCATGGAGGCATGGGCAAAAGAACACCCACTGTCGGAGTATGCAGATGTCCTTCGGGTGTTTCGTCGTAATTTGTTGGTGAAGGATCGCCGCTTTGAGGAGGCTTTGCAGTCATTCTTTCAAGATGAAGAGCAAGGTGTGCATATCGGCACTCCTCTCGCTTATCCTCTGACGGGGTTGAGTGATGAGGTGAATGCCTACAATGGCGTGCTCTATCGTTTGGCAGGAGAACAACTGTATGACCAGAGAGAGTATAGTCAGGCGCTGACCTATCTGGATGCTGGTGAGAAAACGCGCACCTCGCTGTATAAGCAAGGCATGTGTCACTATTATTTAGGTGCTTTCCCCGCCGCATATAATACCTTGGTTGAGTCTGCTGGTGTGGAGCGTGATGAGATGGCTCAAAATGCTTGGTTGCATGCGGGTGTGGCAGCTCTGCGGATGAACAGGAAGCCAGATGCTCAGAAGGCTTTTTTGAGTGCTTCGGGAATGAATGCGAATGGAAATCTGCGTGAACAGGCACTCTACAATTATGCCTTAACACTTCATGAACAGGATGCGGTCAATACAGTTGCTGTGATGGAGCAGTTCTTGCAGGAGTTTCCTTCCTCGCAATATGCCACTCCTGTGTCGCAATGCCTGACAGAGGCTTATATGATGAAGAAGGACTATTCTAAAGCACTTACGGCTATCAACAAGGTGACGGCTCCTGATGCTGGCACACAGGCTGACAAACAGAAGGTTTTGTATAATTTGGCTTTCCAAGAACTGAATGCCAATCGGGTGAAGGAGGCGCTTGCCTATGCCGAACAGGCTATTGCTATGGGAAAGCAAGATGCAGAGGCGTATGCGGAATCATATTATGTGAAGGGCGACTGCAACTATCGTTTGGGCAATCATGCTCAGGCTGCAAACGACTTGAATGTAGCCATTACCTTGGGTAAACAGACTCCTGGGGGGCAATTGAAGAACAGTGGCTTTGCTCAGTATAGTTTGGGCTATGCGCTCTTCAAGCAGCAAAAATATAATGGTGCTTCTACCGAGTTTAGGAAGATCGTGGAGATGGCGAATGTCAATTCTCAGGTGAAGGCGGATGCCTACAATCGTCTGGGCGACTGCTATCTCAATATGCGTAACTACGATGAGGCTGTTGCCAACTATCAGAAAGCCAAGCAGACATACCACTCACTGGGCGATTATGCCATGTTGCAAGAAGCATATATAGAGGGTTTGAAGGGCAACTATGACAAGAAAGTGGACCTTATCAATCAGATGAATGCTGAATACCCTTCATCCTCACAAGCAGCCAAGGCTTTGTATGAGCAGGGGCGTGCTTATGTGCTGTCGGGCAGGGATGATGAGGCTGCGGCTGTATTTGGATCTATTGCCATGAAATACCCAGACAGTGAGTATGCCCAGAAAGCCCGTGAGGAATTGACCAACATGGCGGCAAACATTGCGATGCAGGATTCTATTGCTGCGGCTCAAGACTCTATTGCAACAGAGGTAGCCAAGACTCCTGTGTTGGCTGCTCAGCAACTCTTCAATGAGGGTGAGTATCAGCAAGCAGAACAGCTCTTGAACAAGGCGATTGATGACGGCATTGCCAAGCCTTATTGGTTGGCTCGTGCTTTCATCTTGATGAGTGACATCTACAGGGCGCAGGAGCGTGTGATAGAGGCGAAGCAGACTCTTGAGTCTCTAAAGGCAAACTACAAGGAGGAGGATGAAATCAAGGAGATGATAGAGCAGAGGTTGCAACAGTAAGGACGGCGGTGGGTCGTTATAAACGACGGAAAAGAGTCGTCATAGAAGCAAAACATGAGTAGTCATAGAGGCATGGCGTTGGTCTTCAGCAAGGGTCAAGGTCTTTCTCCGAGTGATGAACAAAAGGTATAGAATATGAAGCAAACAATCATAACAGTAATGGCTATATGCGGGGTGACACCTGCAATGGCGCAGTTGGACAATACGGTAGAGGTGACCAATGAGGTGAAGCCTGTGGTGACAGATGTGACGAAGATGCCTGTTAGGTCTCAAAAGGCAGAAACGCAAGTGACTCACTACACGATGGAGTATGCGGTGCAGGATCAACCTTTTGATAACTTTGTGGAAGATCCTCTTGGCAACTATGAGAGTGAGGCTGTGTGGAAGGGGCGAAAGAAGGGATACATTCACATGGGTGGAGGTGCGTTGGGCAAATTGGATGGTCGGGTTGCTTATGAGTTTGATCTGACAGACAATGACGCTTTGGACATTGACTTCTCCTTGAAGGGCTTTAACGGTAAGGTGAAGGAAAACCGATTTCTCGGTGTGGAAGATTGGAAGAGCCGTTTCTACAAGAATCGTGCGGCTCTGAAATACAACCATCGTTTTAGCAATGGTGTGGACTTCTTTGCAAAGGGTGCATTCGAGAATCATGTGTTCAATTATATGGGCAATACTCTCAGGACCGACAAGCAACATGATGTGTTGGCAAATGCAGTAGTGGGCTTTACGCCTTATACTTCAGCTCGCTTCACGGTTGAAGGCTCTGCGGGAGTGGAGTTCTTCAGCCAAAATCACCTCTTCAATCTTCGGAAGGAACTTGGTGAGACAGTTCTGCACTTAGATGCCAGTGCCTCCTATTCTTTGACCGACAATCAGGGCATTGGCCTGGGCCTGGGAGGTGTTCACTCGCATTATGGAAATGAGGAACTGAAAGGCGAGACCCGTCTTTTCTTCACTCCTCATTACATGTGTGAAAATGATGAGATGGCACTGAAACTGGGTGTTTTTGTGAGCAATACAGGTCATGTTGCACCAGATGCAAGACTTACTTTCCACCTCGATTCAAACAGTGACGTGTATGTAGGTGCTCGGGGTTATGAGGAAGACAACGACTTCCGTCGTCTTCACGACATCCATCCTTATTTCAGTTTTCGATCAGACGCAGAGACTGAGCTGGTAGCAGAGTTTCACCAGATAGATGCCTTTGTGGGCTACCGTTTTGGTAAACTAAATGGATTGAGCGGAGATGTGAATGCAGGATATGACTATTCTACAAACTCTCCAGACATGGCTTCTATGGAATTTGCTCCTGATGGACGTTTGTTCCACCAAACCGAATTGTCCAAGAACCGCCGCTTCTATATAAATGCAGATTTCACTTATGCCTATGGGGATGTGTTGAAGATTGTGGCGCACCATCAACTGAACATAGAGAAAGGGAAGACCGCCGACAAGTGGGAGAAAGGCTCATTCAGTACTCCTGCCTTTGAGATGGATTGGAAGTTGGATGCAAAGTTGGTGAATGGGTTGTATGCCGGTATTGACTGGAACTTTGCCAACTACACCAATGCAGCAGACAGCGATCCCTCCACTCCTGACTACAATCGCCCCAACACTGTGAATTTGGGAGCAAGCCTCCGCTACACATTGCCCATCCAGCAACCAGTCACACTATTTGTGAAGGGTGATAACTTGCTCAATCAGAAATATGACCGCTACTTTGGATATAGAAATATTGGCACAAACTTCTTGGCAGGTTTTGCCATGAGTTTTTAGATTTCACTCAAAAAATTTTGTGGAATGAACTAAAAGCCGTACCTTTGTAGCAGAAAGAAGATTGTAAGGGTTCCGACATCGTTGGTGTTGGAATTCTTTTATTTTTTCGTTCGAGCGGAAAGACGACCATTGTGGAAAAACATTCCGAGTCTAATTATTTACAGAAAACCAAACAAATATCATTATGGCTTATATGTCACAAGAGGGCTACGACAAACTTCGTGCTCAAATCAAAGAATTGGAAGAGGTGGATCGCCCAGAGGTGATTCGTCAAATTGCAGAGGCGCGCGAGAAGGGCGACCTCTCGGAGAATGCTGAATACGATGCGGCCAAGGAGGCTCAGGGCAAACTTGAATCAAAGATTGCCCAGCTGAAATCCACTTTGGCAGAGGCCAAGATCCTTGACACATCTAAACTGACAAAGACAGACGAGGTGCAGATTCTCTCAAAGGTGGAACTGAAGAATGTGGATAACGGCATGAAGCTTGCCTACACCATTGTGAGTGAGGGCGAGGCAAATCTGAACGAAGGAAAAATTTCCATCAAGACTCCTATTGCACAGGGTCTGTTGGGCAAGAAGGTGGGGGATGTTGCTGAAGTCACAGTTCCAAGAGGCGTGATGAAGTTTGAAATCTTGAAGATTTCTTTTGCTTAAAGCCTTGTTCCTTTTAACCCTAACAGCTTGAGTCCGAAGATTTTATAATGTTGAAATCATCGGACTCACGTTGGTTTTTATTATAAAGACACTATTGATATAATATAAAAATCCTTACAAAAAACAAATAACAGAAAAGTGGACAGCAGAAATGAGAAAATCCAAAACTCCATTTTCCCGTTTGTTGATGTTTTTAACGAATGGAGTTTCGGAAAATCGGAAAATTCATAATTCTGGCATGGAAAGCCTGTGCATCTGTCTCCTCCTCCATATAGCTTTCATATTCCTTCATGTCACCCAAGAAAAAGGTGGTGGAATTATCTGAGACTCGTCTCGAAGGCATCTCGAAGGCATCTCGAAGGGCCACAGAAGAACGGGGAGGGAGATTTTGACCGTAAAGGATTCTTCTTCGTTTTTTTGTTTCATATCAATTGGACATGAATAGGCGAGCACCTCTTGATGTCAGATAACGATAATGACAATAATTCACACTGAAATATGCGCACGATGGCAGTCGATGGCAAGACATGGATAACGCAAATTCATCAGACTTGCGCTAAGTTTATTCTTTTATTGATTGCACAGAAGGTGTTCACGTTTGAGAATAAAAGAAAAAAAGTTTGTTTTTTCTTTTTATTCTGCTTACTTATTCGTACCTTTGCACTCGCAAACGGGACGGCCCCATAGTTCAATGGATAGAACAAATCTCTCCTAAAGATTAGATCCGGGTTCGATTCCCGGTGGAGCTACTTCTTGAGAAAGCAAGGGCTTCGTGTGCAGAAATAACCTACACGGGGTTAGTTTAGTTGGTAGAATATCGGTCTCCAAAACCGAGGGTCGGGGGTTCGAGTCCCTCACCCCGTGCAAGCAGAGAGGTTGGCTTTTTCAGGCAGACCTCTCTGTTGTTTTTACAGTTCTGTCAGCCCTACCCCTATCTTGTCAGAATAGATGTGATGCAATCAAGATGCAATGCTAAAGTTGGTGAGAGGAGGAGTGGGAAGAAGATGGAAATCAAGGTTGTTTCTTTGTAGGCTCACCCTCTCTCAAAAAGCCTGGTGTCCGTTTGATATACTCATATCCGAATTTGCACCTCAAGCAGTCTCCTTTCTGGCAGTAGTTGCGATATAGTTGCAGAAGTGCTTGGCTGTCTGCGGCATTCTCGCATGTCACGTTTGCCGCAGCCCAGTCTCGAACAACGAAATTGTTCTCTGGTTTCAGATCTTGCCACAAAGAAAAAGCACGTTGGCACATATGGGGGTCTGACTTGTATTTGCCATAGGTGAAAAGCATGGGGGCTACACTGTTGATGACAATTAACGATGTGGATGCAGGAGAAAGAGTCTTCTCTATGATCCGTGTGGGCTTTCCTCCAAAAGTGTAGTGAGTGAGCCAATAGTCGCTCACGTGAGTGACCAACATGGCATGTATTTCTTCCATGCTCTCAGCATTGAGCAATCGAGACAAATTGAGATGCTGCTCGTAGTAGAGCATCGCTAACTGGGCAATGCGGATATGAGGGAAATTTTGAGGTCGAAGACGAAGAAACTTCCATGCATTCACGTCAATAGGGGTGAGCGAGAACTTATGACGTAAGTACATGTACTCTTTCTTTAGTTGCTGAAAATAATCGTCCTCGCATTCGCCCTCAAGCAATCCTGCCTGACCAAAAAAGAAAGCCTCAATCTGAAAGAGGTTGTCACGATGTTTGCCTACCGCACTCATTGGGATAGAGCGGGACCACTTCTCAAAAGCGTCTCCATTAACGCCAAAACCGAAATTTCGGGCAATCGTCACAAAGAGTGTCCCTTCCCAATCCTTCTCCATCTCCTCTCTTCTCTGCATGATCTGAGTCGCTTTTTCTTCAAAACGTTCCAAGGTCAAGGAGGTCATCCAGTTGTGAATGAGAAGGGTGGGCAGTTGCTCCACCACATCACGACATCGGGGATTGGCGTCTGCTTGTTTCAAGGCTGAATAGTTCTCCCTCACATAGGCAGGAATAGGCAACTGCAACTGTGGTATGGGTTGCCCGTTGGGGTAAGAAAGGGGCATGTCCACCTCGGAGGCGACATGGAGGATGATCCGTTTGTAGGCGGGATTTGTGTCATGGTGATGGCGAAACCAGTCGCTTGTCTTCAAGTGCAGTTCCACATTTCCCACCCATTCCGTTCCGTCTATCTTTATTTTAGCCTCTTGAAAGTCTGGTCCTGCATGGGTGTTCTGCAAGCCAGGGTGGATCACCTCAATGAGATGCCCATCAGTGGTGCGGAGTTCATGAAGGGGGAAAATCTTATGTTTCCAAGTATAGTGAAGCAACTGTTCCATGGTTTTTACAATAAATTTTGTTCAAAGTTAAGCATTTCGGAATAAAAATGTTATCTTTGCATGAAATTAAAGTAGATTATAGGGCTTAAAATAATAAGAACTGATGAAAATAGCATTGATAGGATACGGCAAAATGGGTAAGATGATAGAACAGATTGCCAAGAGCCGTGGACATGAAATTGTCAGCATTATTGATATCAACAATCAGCAGGATTTTGAGAGTGAGGCTTTTGCCAGTGCAGAAGTGGCGATTGAATTCACCACTCCTATGACCGCCTATGACAACTATCAGAAGGCGTGGAAGGCTGGAGTGAAAGTAGTGAGCGGTAGCACAGGATGGCTCAAGGAGCATGGGGAAGAGGTGCGCAGGGCTTGCACAGAAGAGGGCAAGACACTCTTTTGGGCAAGCAATTACTCTATTGGAGTAGCCATATTTGGTGCTGTAAACAAATATTTGGCTGGCATCATGAATGGTTTTCCACAATATGATGTGAAAGAGGTGGAGACTCACCACATTCACAAACTCGACCACCCGTCAGGTACAGGCATCACTCTGGCAGAACAAATAGTGGAACGCCTTGACCGCAAGAAGGATTGGACAATGGGCTACCTGCAAGACCCTGAGGGAAAAGTGGAAGGCTCTGACAAGGTGGCTGCAGACCTTTTGCCTATCAGTTCTATCCGCCGAGATGAAGTGCCAGGCATCCACTCTATCACATGGGACAGCGAGGCAGATCAAATCACCATCACCCACGACGCACACTCTCGTCAGGGCTTTGCGCTCGGGGCAGTGATTGCTGCTGAGTTTACAGCCCAGCATGAGGGACTGCTTTCAACGGACGACCTCTTCAAATTCTAACTACAGGCTATGGGATTCAACTATAAAGACTTCAAGAAGACGCGTTCTGGAGAGAACAACAAGCCTGCATGGGCTGGATGGAAATGGGTGAAGTTTGGTGTGGCCACAGTCTGCTACTTGGCTTTCCTCTATTGGGTGGAGTCATGGTGGGGACTGATTGTGCTTCCTCTTATCTTTGATGTGTATATCACCAAGAAAATCAATTGGACTTGGTGGAAGGAACTTGAAAGCGACATTGCCCGAACCATTATGAGTTGGGTAGATGCCATTGTGTTTGCATTGGTGGCTGTCTATTTTGTCAATAACTTTTTCTTCCAGAACTATCAGATTCCATCCTCTTCGCTGGAGAAAACCCTCATGACAGGTGATTTCCTCTTGGTGAGCAAGATGAGTTATGGTCCTCGCATTCCTCAGACTCCTCTTACCATGCCGCTCACGCAACACACTATTCCGATGCTCAACTGCAAGTCGTATATTGAATGGCCTCAGTGGGAATATCGCCGTGTGAAGGGCTTTGGCAAGGTAGAGCAGGGAGACATTGTTGTGTTCAACTATCCTGCTGGCGACACTGTGGCTGTAGCCTACAATGGCGACTACTACAGTCTCTGCTACACAGAAGGGTGTGTGGCTGCTGCAGAGCAAGGCTATCAAGTTCCTGTGCTTCAGGATCTCTCGACGGAAGACCAGGAGAAGGCTTTTAATGAACTCTACAATGTGGGTAAGCAGATTGTGGCGGCAAAGACCAATATCTATGGCAATGTGATTGCCAGACCTGCCGACCGAAGAGAGAACTATGTGAAACGATGCGTAGGTCTTCCTGGGCAGACTTTCCAAATTAAAGATAAGGTGATTTACACAGATGGGAAAAAGATGGAGACTCCCACCTTTGTGCAGTTCAACTACAGAGTATATACCCGCAATAATCAGATTCTGACCGACGAAATGTGTGAGGAACTGAACATCAGCGATGAGGATCGTGACAAGATTCTTGACCGCAAAAATGGTATCCCTCTCACCCGCATGGCCGCAGAGGCATTGCGTGCCAACAAGGAGTTTTGCGACAGCGTGGTAGAGGTGAAGGACAATGATTGGATGAGCGTAACTAATGCCATTGACCATGCTTATACATTGGTCTATCCACTCAATCACCAATATGGTTGGACACGTGACAACTACGGTCCTATCTGGATTCCTGCCAAGGGAGAAAGCGTCAAACTCACCAAGGAGAATATAGCCATTTATGAACGCCCCATCCGTGTGTATGAAAAGAATCAATTAGAGATGAAGGACGGAAAGATTTTCATCAATGGCAAGCAGACTGACTCCTACACCTTCAAGATGGACTATTACTGGATGATGGGCGATAATCGCCACAACTCTGCCGATAGCCGCTACTGGGGCTTTGTGCCAGAGGATCATGTGGTGGGCAAGCCTCTCTTCATCTGGCTCTCCCTTGTGACGGATCGTTATGGCAAGTCACATGGCGTGCGATGGAGAAGGCTCTTCACCTGGGTGGACAATATTAAGTAACAAAGACATATTCAAGCCGGAATCATTGTGGTCTGTCGCCCAAGATTCCGGCTTCTTCTTTCCTTTCAATTTAAGGCTTTACATGATACTTCCAAGCGCATATCTCCCTCCAGTCAGTTGGTTTGCACAACTCATGACTCATGAGCCTGTTCTCATAGAGCAATACGAGAACTTCACGAAGCAGACCATTCGCAATCGCTGTACCATCGACTCTCCAAACGGGAAACTTCACCTTACCATTCCTATTGACCATAGCAATTTTTCGGGTGGCAAGTGTCTGATGAAAGACATTCGCATCAGCACTCATAGCGACTGGCAGCATCAGCATTGGTATGCACTTGAGACCTCCTACTTCAACTCTCCCTTCTTTGAGTATCTTCAGGATGATTTCCGCCCTTTCTACGAACAACATTGGGAGTTTCTCATAGACTTCAATGAGGCACTCATCCTCAAGTGCTGTGAACTTCTTGATATTCAGCCCAACCTGAAGCGTAGCCCAAACTACATGGGCTGTACGCCCCTTGTGAATGCAGGGAGAACAGCAGTTCCCTATTATCAGGTTTTCCAGCAGAGAAACGGATTCCTTCCTGATCTCAGCATCATTGATCTCATCTTCAACATGGGTAAGGAAAGCATCTTCATCCTGAAAAACACATATCAAAATCACCACTAAGGAACATGGAAGTTTGTTGATAGACCAAAATACGCATTTTCATTTTGTTATGGCTGTATTTTTCACTAACTTTGCATCAAAATATAAAATAAAAAAATAATGGAATATAATTTCAGAGACATTGAGAAGAAATGGCAACAGAAGTGGGTGGAAGAAAAGACCTACAAAGTAGCAGAAGACAACAGCAAACCAAAGTTCTATGTATTGAACATGTTCCCTTATCCAAGTGGAGCAGGATTGCATGTGGGTCATCCACTTGGCTATATCGCCAGCGACATCTATGCGCGCTACAAGCGTTTGCAAGGTTTCAATGTGCTCAACCCTATGGGATATGATGCCTACGGACTTCCTGCAGAGCAGTATGCCATCCAGACAGGTCAGCACCCAGAGAAGACTACATTCCAGAATATCGACCGCTATCGCGAGCAGCTCGACAAGATAGGCTTCTGCTTTGACTGGGACAGAGAAGTGCGCACCTGTGCACCAGAATATTACCACTGGACTCAGTGGGCTTTCCAGAAGATGTTCAACTCTTTCTTCTGCAACAAATGCCAGTCAGCACAACCTATAGAGAAACTGATAGCGCACTTTGATCAGAATGGTACAGAGGGGCTTGATGTGGCTCAGACTGAAAATCTCACTTTCACCGCAGAAGAGTGGAAGGCTATGGATGAGCAGCAAAAGAGTAGCACACTGATGAACTACCGCATTGCCTTCATGGGTGAGACCATGGTGAACTGGTGTGCAGGTCTTGGCACAGTGCTGGCCAATGACGAAGTGGTGGATGGTGTGAGCGAGCGAGGCGGCTTCCCTGTAGAACAGAAGAAAATGCGCCAATGGTGCTTGCGTGTCAGTGCCTACAGCCAACGTCTGCTCGATGGACTGGATAACATTCAGTGGAGTGACTCCATCAAGGAGACTCAGAGAAACTGGATTGGACGAAGTGAAGGTGCAGAGGTGGAGTTCAATATTGCTGATAGCGACGAGAGTTTTACCATCTTCACCACACGTGCAGATACCATGTTTGGTGTCACCTTCATGGTGTTGGCTCCAGAAAGCGAACTGGTGGAGAAGGTAACCACGGCTGAACAGAAAGCGGCTGTAGATGAATATATCAAATACGTGAAGGGGCGTACAGAGCGTGAACGCATGATTGATCATAAGGTGACAGGCGTCTTCTCTGGTTCTTATGCCATCAACCCATTCACAGGCGAGAAGAATCCTATCTGGATTGCTGAATATGTATTGGCGGGCTATGGCACAGGTGCTATTATGGCTGTACCTGCTCACGATGCTCGCGACTATGCTTTTGCCAAGCATTTCAACTTGCCCATCATTCCACTCATCAAGGGTGCTGATGTGAGCGAGGAGAGTTATGATGCCAAGGAGGGCGAGGTGATTAATTCGCCACGCACAGATGTGAAGCCTTATATAGACTTTTCTCTCAATGGTTGTACTGTGAAAGAGGCTATTGCCAAGACCAAGGTGTATGTGGAAGAAAACGGCTTAGGACGTGTGAAGGTGAACTATCGCCTGCGCGATGCCATTTTCTCTCGTCAGCGTTATTGGGGTGAGCCTTTCCCCGTCTATTATAAGAACGGCATCCCGACCATGATACCAGAGGAATGCCTACCTGTTGAACTTCCAGAGGTGGACAAGTTCTTGCCTACAGAAACAGGTGAGCCACCATTGGGCAATGCTACCGTGTGGGCTTGGGATGAGCAGAACAAGAAGATAGTGGAGGACACCAAGATTGACCAGAAGGGCATCTTCCCTATTGAACTCTACACCATGCCAGGGTTCGCAGGCAGTTCTGCTTATTACCTCCGCTACATGGATCCCCACAACAAAACAGCCCTTGTGAGCAAGGAGGCTGCTGAGTATTGGCAGAATGTGGATCTCTATGTAGGTGGTAGCGAGCACGCAACAGGTCACCTTATCTATAGCCGTTTCTGGAACAAGTTCCTTTTCGACCTGGGTATCTCTTGTAAGGAAGAACCATTCCAGAAACTCGTGAATCAGGGTATGATTCAGGGACGAAGCAACTTCGTTTACCGAATCAAGGACACAAACACTTTCGTCTCTTTCGACAAGAAAGACGCATACGAGGTGACTCCACTCCATGTGGATGTGAACATCGTCAGCGGAGACATCCTCGATGTGGAAGCATTCAAGGCATGGCGTCCTGAATACAACGATGCTGAGTTCATCCTCAACGATGAAGGCAAATACATGTGTGGGTGGGCTGTAGAGAAGATGTCCAAGAGCATGTTCAATGTGGTCAATCCGGATATGATTGTAGAGAAGTTCGGTGCTGACACGCTCCGTCTCTACGAAATGTTCCTTGGTCCTGTAGAACAGAGCAAGCCTTGGGACACCAACGGTATTGACGGCTGTCACCGTTTCCTCAAGAAGCTCTGGAAGTTTGTGACTGAAGGCGAGCGGACAGAAACAGCCTCAAAGGAAGAACTCAAGGCACTCCACACACTTATCAAGAAGGTATCGGCAGATATTGAGTCGTTCTCCTACAACACTTCTATTGCAGCCTTCATGGTATGTCTCAACGAACTCTCCAAACTCAAGGCTACAACCAAAGAGACACGTGAGGCACTTGCCATCATGCTGGCTCCTTTCTGTCCTCACATTGGAGAGGAGTTCTGGCAGATGTTGGGTCACGACACCACCGTGTGCGATGCCCCTTGGCCTGTCTTCAACGAAGAATTCCTCAAGGAGGATTCCGTCAAGATGATGGTAGCCTTCAATGGTAAGGCACGCTTCCCAATGGAATTCCCTGCAGACGTAACTTCGGAGGAAGCAGAAGCGGCGGCACTGAACGACCCACAGTCAGCCAAGTGGATGGAAGGATTCACCGTGGCAAAAGTGATTGTTGTGCCAAAGAAGATGATCAATATTGTATTGAAGAAATAATCAGCAGAGACTCCTGCCTCTTCAGGAAACTGGAGAGCCAGGAGTCTCTTTTTTTGTTGCATCTAAAACCACACCAAATGAAAAACAACGATTGGCAAGGCATTTATAGCCGCATCAACAGTCACTTCGACAGTCATGAGCCAGCTCCTGTGATAGGTGTCACAGGCAACTACGACAAGGAGACCTGCACCTTGGCAGAAGGCTATTACCAGTCGGTGTTGCAGGCAGGAGGCATCCCTTTCATTATTCCTCCATTTTCAGACACAGACAAGTTGGGCGCATTGCTCGACCGCTTGGATGGCATCATCTTCAGTGGAGGTGGCGACATCAACCCCTTGCTGCTTGGTGAAGAACCCATCAAGGAATTGCATGGCATCACACCTCAGCGCGACCGCCAGGAACTTCTGTTGGCACGCATGGCTTATGACCGCCAAATCCCCATGTTAGGTATTTGCAAGGGCATACAGACCATCAATGCAGCCTTGGGAGGCACTCTCTATCAAGATATTCACAGTCAGATGGACGGTGTGCGTATCAAGCACAGTCAAGATCAAGACCGTCGTTATCCATCACATGTAGTCAGCATCAGCGAGGATTCCATTCTCTCCTCTCTTTTTGGCGAAAGCCTGGAGGTGAACTCCTTCCACCATCAAGCCTGCAAAGAGGCCGCTCCCTGTTTGCGGGTAACAGCCATGAGCAGTGATGGCGTGATAGAGGCTGTGGAAAGCAACGAATACAAGTCCATCATGGGTGTGCAATGGCATCCCGAGACTTTCATACTGAGAGGAAGCACAGAGATGTTGCCCATCTTTCAGTGGCTTGTGGGAGAAAGTGCGGAATTCAAGTCGGCGAAGAACCTTCATGCACAGATGATCACGCTCGACAGCCATTGTGATACTCCTATGTTTTTCTCTCAAAAGATAGACTTTGCCACACGTGATCCTAAAATCCTTGTGGATCTCCACAAGATGACAGAAGGACACCTTGACGCAACCATCATGGTGGCTTATCTACAGCAGAAGGGAAGAGACGATGTATCACTACTGAAGGCCACCGAAAAGGCGAACCATCTGCTCACCCAGATAGAGGAAATGGTGGCTCAAAACAGCGATGCAGTAGGCATTGCCTATACTCCCGAAGACCTCTGGACACTGAAGAGCCAAGGCAGGAAGTCCATCATGATGGGTATAGAGAATGGCTATGCCATAGGAAAGGACATCAAGAATGTGGAGGCTTTTCGCAAGAGAGGTGTCGTTTACATGACCCTTTGCCACAATGGTGACAACGATATATGTGACTCAGCCAAAGGCAATCAGGAGCATGGAGGAGTGAGCGAATTTGGTGCAAAGGTGATAGAAGAAATGAATCGAGTAGGCATGATGGTAGATATGAGCCATGCAGGCGAAGAGAGTTTCTACGATGCAATTCAAATCAGCAAGACGCCTATCGTGTGCAGCCACTCGTCAGCAAGATTGCTTTGTGACCATCCGCGCAATCTTACGGATGACCAAATGCGTGCTCTCGCACAGGCAGGAGGTGTGGCTCAGGTCACGCTCTATCATGGTTTTCTGGTGAAGGATTCCATTGACTACAATCCTCAGAATGTGTGGAGATCCTTCGATACTCGAGCAGATGGGATAACTGAGGCAACCATTCTCGATGCTGTCAGCCACCTCAACCACATGATTGATGTGATGGGAATTGAACATGTAGGTATAGGCACTGATTTTGATGGAGATGGAGGAATCAGAGGCTGTGCTTCAGCCAGCGAACTCATCAACTTCACTCGACAACTCCTGCGCAAACGCTATACCAACCAGCATATTCGCATGATTTGGGGCGAAAACTTCCTGAGAGTGATGAAGCAAGTGCAGAACTATCAGGCTGGAAGGAGATAGAACTGTTCTCTGGCCATCAAAGTCTCTACCATCTTCTGTTTTGTACTCTATACTGTTGGGGATGGTAAAGAGAAGGTGCTCTGAAAAGAAAGAAGACGGTGGAGCAATCCCCCTCATTTGACATGTTGCTTGATTGAAGCTTTCTTCATGCTCCAACGCACCATTGTTCAATGGTCAACGAACAATGCTTCAAGTGCCAATGAACAATGGTGCGATGCCTCATGAACCATGCGTGCGTTTTTCCCTTATAATTGTCAATCTCTTTATTGCCCATAAATCTTTGTATATAAAGAAGATATGAAGATTTTTGTGGATAAGGATGATGACATCCACTTTCTTGGAAGAATGGTCCAACGAAAAAATCTGCCACTGTCTCCTTGTCCTTCTTCCACCGCAGATAAAATCCTATTAATGATGCCATGATTTTTGATGGAAAAAGAGAGGAAAGCACATGGTGTAAAAGAGGATGTGTAAGAAAAGTGACATGACATAGGTGTTCAATCATGCGGAAGGTGTCATGGTTTGGTTCCTTTTCCTTTCCTTTATGGTGAAATTCCTTTAATTTATTTGTGTGTGTCAAGTTTTTTCCCGAACTTTGCAACGCAGTTGTGCATGTTGCTGAACGGTATGGTGCTTGTTGTTCTGAATACATCTAAGTTGCTAAAAGTCAGTTTGAAGCATCAACGCATTACATTTTAATTCAATCAGCAATAGCATAATATTTACACGGTATGAGTCTGTTCACTAAGATTGCTGAAGGTGAGATTCCTTCTTATAAATGTGCTGAGAACGATGAGTTCTATGCTTTTCTCGACATCAATCCGCTCGTGAAAGGTCACACTTTGGTCATTCCACGCCGTGAGGTGGACTATATCTTCGATATGGAGGATGATGAGTTGGCACGTTTTGAGGTGTTTGCCAAGAAGGTGGCTGTGGCAATCAAGAAGGCGTTCCCTTGCAAGAAGGTGGGAGAGGCTGTGTTGGGTCTTGAAGTGCCCCATGCTCATATCCACCTCATTCCTATGCAGGGTGAGAAAGACATGAACTTTGCCAATGAGAAGTTGAGCCTTCCCTCAGAGGAAATGCAGGCTATCGCTGACAAGATTTATCAGGAGTTCTCAAAATAAGACATTGCAAGGCTAAGGAATCAAGGTGTTGCAAACTGTCGAGACACTTGGCTTTTATTTCTATTCCAGATGCTAACACAACAAGAATGCGATTTTCTTCATACTCGCATGAAGGGAACTATTATTGAGGCTTTGGGCATGCGATTCCTCCCTTCGGATGATGAATATGCCATAGCCGAAATGCCCATATCTCCTTCCACACGCCAATATCTTGGTGTGTTGCATGGAGGGGCATCTCTCACTTTGGCTGAGACCATTGCTGGTGTGGGGTCTCTACACCTGACCCAATATGATGAAAGTCTTGCAGTGTGTGGCACAGAGGTGAATGCCAGTCATGTGGCTATGTCGGCCACAGAGGGCAAGGTCTTTGGTAAAGCCAAACTGATCTATGCAGGCAAGAGCACTCATGTGTGGAATGTGGATATAGTGGGTGAGGATGGCACAATTATCTCTGCCGAACGGGTTACCAATCGTATCATTAAACGACAACCATCCAAATAGATTTATTTTCCGTGAAGCGTTTTCTGCAAATACTCCTTTTTGTTCTGGCGAGCATTCTTGTTTTGTCTTGCCAGAGGGAACAGACTGCTACGCTGGAGCAACTGTCGTACCAGTCTCATGAGCATAGAAGGCCGGATGATGGTAGTCTCTTGAGCCTGGATGCTGAGAACCGATTTCGTGAGGGGCTTATCTCTGAAGGTCCTTCTTTAAGCCATACTGTTTTAGGTTCGGAAAAGTCTGTAGAGGCGGATGCTGGTGGTGAGACAGAGACTCCTGCTTCACATGATGGTTCTGGCAGTAGGGCTTTTTCGGGATACTGTACATCTCATTCTTTTCTTCACTTTGTTTTTGGCGGTTTCGTACAGCGAACGACTGTGCCTATCCGCTCTTTTGTCTCGCATGTAAGTCTCTTTTATATGCTGAGGCACATCATTCGTTAGGTTTATATTATTTGTTTGTTGCGAGAAGGCTCTGTCGATCTTTCTTGCATGGTTATCATTATCAGGTTCATTCCTATGTTATATGAATTTTGGTCGCATATACAATACGAATGGTATGCGATGATTCATCATCAAATAATATTCAACTAAAAATGGCAAATTTTAATAATATGGAGATTGCGTCAGCAGTTGCTGCCCATTCTCAAATCAGTATAAAAAAGAGTTTCTTTGGCTTGTTTACAAAGGTTTATTACAAGCCAACCCTTTCATTGGTCAATTGCATTCGCGATTATTATACAGCGGCAACAGGCCATGCTTTACAACAGTTCCTTCTTGATTTTCAGGAAAATCCATCATGTGTTGAGCATAGGGTGCTCAAGATGGAACCAGACCCTAATGGCAATTATTGTTTGGAAATGTGTGTGGCGAAAGATGGGAGTTTTATCGCAATTCAGTTGTTTCGCTATTCAATGCTGTCTTATAATGCTGTGTGTGATATTAAAATCTTTGAGGGACATCATGCTGCTCTGCTGAAGCAGGTGTTGGTTTCAGATCATCATGAATCTTTATAATTCTTTTAATATGGAGTCAATGAAAAAGATAAATGGCAAAAAGAGATTTTGGATAGGTCTTGTGCTCTTTTCATTCGGGCTTGTATTTATGTTTTTGCCCCAATTGCTTCATGTGGAGGAATATCACATGGCCAGTCATGCTATTATTGTATTTGGCGCATTGTGTGTGTTGTTTGGCTTTAAGTATCTTCTCCCAAATAGAAAGGGAAGAAAAGAAGAAAGTGTTTAATTTAAATAAAAGGGAATGACAACAATTATTATTATCATTTTTGTGCTCGGCTATCTGTGTATAGTGATGGAGAGTTTTACAAAGGTGAGCAAGTCTGCTATAGCCTTGTTTATGGGTGTGGCATGTTGGGCTGTTTATATGATGGCTCATCCAGGTCTTTCGGCAGAAGAGGTGTTTCTTCCTCATGTGGGAGAGACTTGTGAAACGATTCTGTTTTTGATGGGAGCAATGACCATTGTGGAGGTAGTGGACTCTAATGGTGGCTTTGGGTTTGTGACAAAATATCTGCGGACAACTAAGGCGCGTGTGTTGCTATGGGAAATCGTTTTGATTACCTTTGTCTTATCTGCTTTGCTTGATAACATGACCACAAGTATTGTGATGGCAATGGTGCTGAGAAAACTTGTGAAGGAAAGAAATCAACGACTTCTCTATGCAGGTATGATTGTCTTGGCGGCCAATTCGGGCGGTGCTTTTTCGCCTATTGGTGATGTAACCACAATTATGCTTTGGATTAGAGGTTGTATTTCTTCCAGTGGTATCATTGGTAATATGTTCCTACCTTCAGTCGTTAGTGTGGCTATACCTGCCATCTTTGTTTCGTTTTGGCTTAAGGGAGATGTTGAGACTTCTGATGAAGGTGTATTGGAAGATGAGAGTGACGAGCCTCTTATGGAACAGAACGCTTTCTCTCGGAGAGGTAAGATTGTCATATTTCTCATTGGTGTGGTGGGCTTGACATTGGTTCCTCTTTTCCGTACATTGACAGGGCTTCCTCCTTTCGCGGGAATTCTGGGTATATTGAGTATTCTTTGGATTGTCACTGAGTTGATGATTCGTCGGAATAAACGTCTTCTTTCCTTAGAGAAGAGGGTTAGAGTTGCAGGCATTCTTAAAAAGATAGATATGTCTACTATTTTGTTCTTCCTCGGTATTCTGTTTGCGGTGGGAGCACTTAGAGAGACAGGAACTCTTGGCAATTTGGGCGTGTGGCTGAATAGTACCTTCAAGGGAGATGTGTATGCTGTCAATGGTATTATAGGTGTTCTTTCTTCTGTAGTGGACAATGTGCCTTTGGTGGCAAGTGCTATGGGTATGTATAACATAGAACCAGCAACTGCGACAGGATTTATGCAAAGTTTTACACAAGATGGTGATTTCTGGAATCTTTTGGCTTATTGTGCTGGTACAGGTGGAAGTATTCTTATTATAGGCTCAGCTGCAGGTGTTGTGATTATGGGGTTGGAACGTATGAGTTTTGGATGGTACTTCCGCAAGTTCTCTTGGTTGGCTCTTGTGGGGTATTTAGCAGGAATGGCCACTTATTGGTTGCAAGGATTGTTGTAAATGCTCTATAAGAGGCTGTGATTTATTGGCCTTCATGAGAATAAAAAAGGGGCATCTCTATTCGAGATGCCCCTTTTTTCGTGCATGAACACGAAAGTTGGTTTTTTAAGAGAATTGGGCCTTTGTCCCAATATTTGCCTTCAGAAGTCTCTGTTGGCATGAAGGTGGTGGGCTTCACAGCTTCACCTTCAAGGTTTTCTTGTTTAGTTAAGCATTAATTGTATATTATAAGTAAAAGCAAAAGTCTTTTCTACTGGATTTCTTCCTTTGTGGCAACATTGAGAATGGAGTCATTGATAGCCTTTGTTTCGGCTTGGCTCACATCTTTCACGCGTATGGCTTGATGGACGTCGCCTGACTTGATGTAGGGATCAACAGCCACGGCATTTGCGTTGTCTTCAGTGGTTTGTTCTCCAATGGCATGCTCGGCAGCACGTCCAATGGTGAGTGCCATGGCTACCACCGCAGCTGCTTTGAAGAATGGACCGATGTGGCGTGCTCTCATCTTGATGATGCGGGTAGAAGGTGTTGCGTTCTTCTTTGCCTCAGACTCCATGACTTCAATCTTTGCCATTATGCGCTGGTCGAAATCCTCACCCAACTGCTCTTCCTTTGCAGAAATCTCGTATGTGAAGAGGTCTGCATACTGAGCCAGATGTCCAGGTACATCTTCTTGAGAGAAGAACGAGCGTAGGATTTGCTCCTCCTGCAACGTGGTGCGGCAGTCGAAGTAACTTTCCAGTAATTGTTCTATGTACTTGTAATCCATTTGAGTGATTTTGAGGTTTTGAAAGCCTGTTTCAGTGTGCTCTCTATATAAATGACGGATGAGAAGAGGAAAAGTTACAGGAAAAAAGATTTTTTTTTCAGGATTTTTTCTCTCATCATGTTTCGAGCACGGAAGAGTGTTACTTTTACATCTGATTCTGAAATGCTTAACAGCTCGGAAATCTCTTTATAATTCTTTCCTTCTATATCTCTTAATTGTATGATGGTGCGTTGTTTTTCGGGTAAATCATTGATGATGTCTGCCACAAAGTGATGCGTTTCCTCTCTGATGAGGCTACTGTCGGCTTCACTTCCTTCTTCCGCCTTCATGGGAAAGAATGGCACTTGTGTTGAACTCTCATCTGGGTCATGGTGTGGTTCTTCATCCAGCGAAAGGGTTTGATTGCTTTTCTTCTCCTTTCTGTCAAGAGCCAAATTGCGTGCGGAAGTGAGGGCGAACGCTTCAAGATTCTGCACGTTCTCCAGTTCGTCACGTTTCTCCCACAATTTGATGAGGGTGTCTTGCACGATGTCTTCAGCCTCTTCCCTGTTGAGGACGATGCGTAAGGCTGTTCTGAAGATGATATTCTTCAGTGGAAGTATATCGTGCTTGAAATCCATAGAACTCTATCGAATGATTGTGCCTTTTGTTCCGTCGATGGCGTCTGCTTTGGTGATAATGACTTGTTTTACACCTGCTTTCACGGCTTCCAGCGCATTTTCTATCTTCGGAATCATTCCACCGCTCACAGTTCCATCTGCTTTCAACTGATTGAAATTCTCTGCATTGATGAGTGGAATGACAGATGCTTCATCTTCTGGATTTGCTAACACACCTGCGTGTTCGAAACTGTAGATCAGTGTTACATCGAAATGGGATGCCAGTGCCTTGGCTGTTTCTCCTGCAATGGTATCAGCATTGGTGTTGAGTAGGTGTCCCTCTCCATCATGTGTGATTGGTGCCATGACGGGCACGACTCCTTCGCTGATAAGAGTTGAAAGTAGGTGGCCGTTGCACGAATCTACATCTCCTACAAAACCGAAGTCCACCATCTGCTCTGTTCCATCTTCCATCTTCACTTTTTTCAATGGGCGTTTGTGGGAACGCATGGTGTTCATGTCTGCACCTGTAAGTCCTAAAGCGTTGATGCCGTTGGCTTGAAGGCGAGCCACGATATTCTTATTGACGAGTCCGCCATATACCATGGTCACTACTTGGAGCATTTCTGCGTCCGTCACCCTTCTTCCTCCAATCATTGTGCTTTCTATGCCCATTTTTGCAGCAATGGCTGTAGCGGAGCGTCCTCCACCATGTACAAGCACTTTGCCACCTTCAATGGAGGAAAAGTCATGTAACAAGCGCTGAAGGCTTTCTTCGTCCTCTACGATTTTGCCACCTACTTTCACAACTGTCAGTTTCATATCTTGCCTTGTTTTAGTTATATATCAAAATCCTTCCTTAGACGATTCACAAATCCTTGGTATTGTTGTGAATCCTATTTTTTTTACAAAGTTACGATTTTCTCATCTTTTAATCATAAAATGCCAGAAGTTTTTCTCTTTCTGCATGTTAAATGATTTGAACGGACAAATGAAAAAATGGGGACAACTTCGTGTGGAAGAGTCCCCATTCTACAATATATAATTAATGTGTCTGATTCCTTGTGGAGCAATTATACCAAGTGGCGGATGAGTTCCTCCTTGTCACCGCAAAGCATGTCGATGACTGGAATCTCTATCATGGTATAAGCGCCAGGCTGTTGTTTGACAGAAGCACGTGCTACGTTTGCGAGCACTTGACCAGTCAAGGCAGGATTGTTGATCTTCATGTCGAACTCAAAACTTTGGTTGTGTGTCTTTCCTGATACGCCTTTACGCACAAGGTTCACTCCATGACCTACATCGTTGAGTGCATCAACGCATGGAACTTGCTGCACGTGTGTCTCATCATTCACAAAGTATGCATCTGCCTTGATGGCTGCTTCTACCTTCTTGAAGTCTGCGCCTTCCTCAAGTTCTACATACACCATGCGACGATGAATGCCAGTACCAACAGGAATGGTCATGGAGAGGGCGTCCTTCACACCTTCTATGGCACGAACAGCCACAGAGTGGCCCATAGAGCGACCTGGACCAAAGTTTGTATAACTGATGCCTTTAGGAGCAAGAGTCTCCATCAGTGTGCGTACGATGGAGTCTGATCCTGGATCCCATCCTGCAGAGATAATAGACACTGCATTGTTGGCCTTTGCTACCACATCAAGACTGCGACGGAGATCTACAATCTGAGTATGAATGTCGAAAGAATCTACTGTGTTGATGCCAAGAGCAAGGCACTCTTTAGCATATTCCTCTACCTTGCGTGTTGGAGTGGCGAGGATGGCCACCTGCACATCCTTCAGTTCAGAGATGCTCTTCACTACAGGATAGTTTGCGAGTTCTTCTGGTTTGTTTGCATCGCCGTTACGACGAACAATGCCCACACACTCCATGTCCTGTGAAGTCTCTACGGCTTCAAGGGCATATTTGCCAATATTGCCATATCCTACAATGGCGACTCTAATTTTTGTCATCATCTTTTTGTTGTTTGGTTGTTAAGTAAAAGGCAGCAACGTGATGTTCGCTGCTGCCTTATTGATAGAGAATTATTTGTTGTCTTGAACTTGAGCAGTTGCAAGGTCGGGTGTCTCTGCTTCCTCTTTGATGCGAGCGCCCATCACCAGGTAGGCGGTTGGAGCAGCAATGAAGAGAGAAGAAGATGTACCGATGATTACACCGAGCATCATGGCAAATGCAAAGGCACGGATGCTATCACCACCGAGGATGAAGATAGCGAGCAACACAATGAATGTGGAGATAGATGTGTTGATGGTACGAGCCAATGTGCTGTTCAACGAATCATTGAAGATGCGCTGACAGTCACGTTTTGGATAGTTGCCAAATGTCTCACGAATACGGTCGAAGATGACCACCTTATCGTTGATAGAATAACCAATGACGGTCAAGATAGCACCAATGAAGGTCTGGTCAATCTCAAGGGAGAATCCAATCCAGCCGTAGCAGAGAGAGAACATGCCGATTACCAGGATCGTATCTATTGTCAGAGCCACGATAGAGCCAACGGAGTATGCTACATTGCGGAAACGTATCAAGATGTAAACGAAGATGACAGCAATTGCGAGGAGCACGGAAAGGATTGCACCACGAGTGATATCCTCTGCAATAGATGGACCCACCTTCTGGGAAGAAACGATAGAACCACCTGCACGGTCATCACGGTCGAGGAATGCTTGCTCAGATACGCTCTGATCCACCATGCCACCATTGACAAATGCCTGATAGAGGAGTGACTCAATCTGAGCATCAGCCTCAGAACTATTGTCATCAATATTAAAGTTTGTTGATACACGCACGTTGTTGCCTTCAGTACCAATAGAGATAACCGTCACATTGATCGCCTCTCCATTCTTATTGTTGGCGTTAAACTCCTTCACGATGGCAGCCTTCACCGCTTCTGGCTCAACCTGCTTGGCAAACTCTACCTTGTAGTTGCGACCACCTGTGAAGTCAATAGATTGGCTCAAACCTCTCACTCCGAAACTTGCAAGTACAATCAAGAGGAAGATTCCAAAGCCTACGAATGACTTCTTGTAGCTACCCATGAAGTTGTACTTAGTGTCTCTCATCATGTTTCGAGAGAGTTTAGTGGTGAAGGTGATGTTCTGCCATTTGCCACGGTTGAGGAAATGCTCGAAAGCAATGCGAGTCAGCCAAACGGCAGTGAAGAATGAACATACAAGACCAATAATCAAGGTTGTTGCGAAACCCTTGATAGGACCTGTACCGAAGTTATAAAGGATGACACCAGTAAGAATGGTTGTCACGTTTGAGTCGAAGATAGCAGAGAAAGCGTTGCTGTAACCAGCAGAAACTGCTGCAATCAAATTCTTTCCGCCTCTCATCTCTTCCTTGGTGCGCTCAAAGATAAGCACGTTTGCGTCCACTGCCATACCGAGTGTCAAGACCATACCAGCAATACCAGACATGGTCAGGGCAGCACCCAGTGAAGTGAGGATTCCAAATGAGAAGAAGAAGTTGAGAATAAGGGCGCAGTTTGCCACCATACCTTCACGTGCGCCATACATGAGAACCATGTAGAGCATCAGCACAATGAATGCTACAATACAAGAGATGAAACCTGCCTGGATAGACTGTGCACCGAGCGTAGGACCTACGATGTCCTCCTGAATGATGTTTGTTGGTGCAGGCATCTTACCAGAAGAAAGCACGTTGGCAAGGTCTCGGGTTTCTGTCGTTGTGAAGTTACCAGAAATCTGTGTGTTTCCACCGTCAATCTTGTTCATCACGTTAGGAGCACTATACACGAGGTTGTCAAGCACAACAGCCACGCAATGACCAACGTTAGCCTCTGTGAGGGCAGCCCACTTGCGAGCACCTTCTGAGTTCATCTTCATAGTAACCACAGGGTTGCCATACTGGTCGAACTCGTCTTTAGACTCTGTCACCACTTCACCTTCAAGAGGTGCACGTCCGTTTTTGCCAGTAGTGCGGATAGCAAACAACTCATAGATTTTGCCAGCCTTATCCAAAGACTTCACGCCCCACTTGAGAGAGAGGTCTGAAGGCAAGATGTTCTTGGCAACATCAGAACTCAACAAAGCGTTGATTTCGGCAGTGTCAAGAGCCTGAGCAAAACCTACAGTACAGCCACGCTGAGCACCTGAAGGCTGAAGCATTGCGAAGAGAGGATTTTCCTTCTTTGCGGCCTCTGTGGCTTTCGTCATATTGTCAGTTGCTGCTTTATTGTCGCTGCTCACCTGAGCAAGCACGCTCTGACCGCTCTTGGCAGAGTCCGCCTTTTCAGCCACTTCTGCAGTCTGGGTGGTTGTAGTGTCAGCCTTTACAGAGTCATTAGCCACAGTTCCGCTATTGCGGAGGGCAGAGTTGAGTTGAGAGAGATAAGGAGCAACCTGAGAAGCGTCATAAGTCTCCCAGAACTCAAGGTTTGCGCTACCCTGAAGGAGTTTGCGCACACGCTCTGGTTCTTTGATGCCAGGGAGCTCTACCATGATACGGCCCTTGCCGTCCTTCACTTCCTGAATGTTGGGCTGAACCACACCAAAGCGGTCAATACGAGTGCTGAGCACAAGCTTAGAGTTCTGCACTGCTTCGTTCACGCTTTCGCGGAGAACGCTTTCCACCTCAGCGTCACTACTGTTCGTGTTCACTTTGCCCTTCAGTTGCTGAGTGGCAAAGATGGTCGCCAAAGGCTTGCCTGGAGCGTTCTTTTTATAAGCCTTGACAAAAAGTGTGATAAAATCAGACTGGCTCTCCTTTGCTTCCTTTGCTGCTTCATCAACAGACTTCAAGAATGCTTCGTCAGTCTTGTGGTCGGCCAACGCCTTCACTACATCGGGAACACTCACTTCGAGCATGACGTTCATACCGCCCTTCAGGTCAAGTCCAAGACCAATGGCAGTTTCGCGACAGTCTTTCAAAGTGTAGCTGCCCAAGTAGAATGGAGTTGAATTCAGCGAATCCAAATACAGTTCTGCTTTTTCTGGGCTCATTCCTGCTGCCTTGTCCTCTACGGTCTTAGTGACAACAGAGAAGGAAAGGTAGAAGATGCAGATGAGGGTCAGTGCCACTGCTAAAAACTTTACAAATCCTTTGTTTTGCATTTTGTTGAAATTATTAATTGATTGATTGTTACGTTGCTTATTGTCAAGTTCCTCTTCACATGTTCTCTTCCTCTGACGTGCTCGTGTCACATCTCAAAAAATCATCCCACATGATGGGATGGTTTGAATATGTAGCACTATTCAAGATGCAAAGTTATACTTTTTTTTGCAATTAGGAAGAAAAACCCGTTAAAAATATTCACTTTCACGATTATAGGGCGTTCCTTTTGGTCGTAAAACCTTATCTTAGAGTCTCACAAATCACTTTTACTATTTATTATGGTACGCGCGTTAAGGTGTGAAGAATGGGGTGTGTGGGGATTTTTTCTGCAAGGATGAAGCTATTCCCAGTTCAGAAAACAGTAGATAGGATAGTGGTCACTATATTTGATAGATTGATCCACCGTTGCGCCATAAGTCTTGATGCTTGGGCTCACCATAATATGATCAAGCCTGAAATACATGCCACTTTGGTTGTAACTGATGCCTGGACCATTGCCGCTTCGGGTATAGGCGTCGTTCAAAACCGAAGTGAGTCTGTTGTGAATATACGAAACAGGAGTGGCATTGAGATCTCCACACAGAATGATGCGCTCGTTGGGGTGGCGATTGATGTAAGCCACAACCGAATCTACCTGTAGCCCACGGATGGAGTCATGATGCGACAACTTTTCCATGAGCGTTTGGTATTTTGTTTTCGAATCATTCTGGTTGGGGGCTCGGTAGTTTTTGATGATAGACTTATAGTCGTTCTTGTCCTCCTTGCTCAATCTGTAGGATTCCAGATGATTGTTGATGACAATCAGCGTGTCTTCACCTCTTTTCAGTCTATATACGTGTGAATGGTTGGTTGTTGTGGGGTAGTCGATTTCCTCTATATAATCAAGAGGGTGTTTTGAGAAGCAGGCGATGTAGTTGTCGGTCTCCAGTCTTTCGTGGTGGTAAGGGTAGATTGCTGAAATACTGTCGATAGCTGCATCAATAAAGGACTTTCTTGCTTCTTGCAGGCAGATGATATCAGCGTCGCTCTCCAATAGGTATCTCAAGATGGGGTTTTTCTGCCACTCATCTGCCTTGCTTTTGCCTGTTCCGTCATCCCCGAATGCCATCACGTTGTAGGAGAGCACCTTGATGCTTCCCGCTGGAGGTGTGGATGGAAAATTGATGGGGAAACATGCCCGAATATCACCTGCGCAAAAGAGCATGCCTATCAATGGGATGCACGCCCATTTCCATTTGAAAATCAGCCAAAAGAAAACGAAAATCACATTGATGGAGAGAAAGGCTGGAAACATCAGTCCAAAGTAAGACCATTTTGCATAGTCTTGTGGGGGAAGGGTTGATGTGTATGCGCAATAGTTCATTGCGACAATCACCAGCAGATTGATAGCGGCAAAAATGACCAATGGTATCGTTTTGAGCAGTCTCATCTCGTTTCCCTATACGTGTATGTTCCTCTTCAATCTGTGTCTATAAGCCTCCCTGCCCAGCGTCTATAACCTTCCTTCTATATCAATGATGTGTATAGTGCATATTGTGTTTAGCCGTTTTCTTCTCTGGCAGAGTGCTTCTTGCAACCTCCCTGTTATTCTTCTCCTCTCATTTTCTTGCTGGCATCAAATAGGGTGGCTTTCTCGCTGTCGGTCAGATTCTGATAGCCATTCTTGCGGATTTTGTCAAGGATGCGGTCTATCTCATCGTTATTCCTGCGCTTCTGCTCGTTATATTGATGATCGCTGTGGTTTGTCTCACGAGTTTCCACCACGCGCATTTTTGGCGTTTTCTTGCCAAACATACTTTTCCATGAACTTTCGCCCTTCTCATAGTGGTCTCCCTGGCTGTGGGAGGAATAGTTGTCCCAACCTCTAAAACCACTGGTGGTCTTTTTCTTTTTCTCCATAAGATGCCAAATGGCAAGGATGATTGCTCCTACAAGGATTCCGCCGAGGTGTGCGAAATGCCCCACTCTGTCCACAGCCAAAAAGCCCATCACCATTTCAATCACCATGAAGACTCCCACCAGATATTTCAGTTTGATAGGGAAGGGGATTGGGATAACGAACAGTTTGACATTCGGGAAATAGAAAGCAGCTGCGGCCATGATGCCATAAACAGCTCCTGACGCACCCACCAAATAAGAAGGAGAGATAATGCCCAGCATTTCGCACGCTTGATGAATCAAGGCACTGCCCACTCCGCAAACCAGATAGTAGAACACAAAACGCTTTGTGCCTACCTGCTGTTCCACTGCATTTCCAAAAATCATCAAAGACCACATGTTGAAGAACAAGTGCCACCAGCCTCCATGCATGAACATGTAGGTGAGGTATTGGTGGGGCATAAATATAAATCCTGGAAAACCAAATGGGTGAAGTGAGTTGAACTTCAGAAACCAGTCCGTGTGTCCATTCAACGAAAACAAGGGGGTTATCCAGTATGTCAATATGTAAAATACAACATTCAGTATCAAAATTACCTTAACGGCAGGGGTCATCCTCATAGAATATTCCTTTCTAATTACATTTGCTATTGTTAGCGTTTCACATTTTCTTGTTAGAGAGTGCAAAATTATGGTTTTTCTTCCTATTTTAGGGCAAAAGTCAAGGAAATACAAGTTTTTTTATTATTTTTCAACAATTTTCTGCTGAAAATGTTTGTTCTGGAAAATTTATAACATATATTTGCAACAAAGTTCTAATGTCGAGGGCGTCCAGACGTTCAAAACCAAGGAATTTCATTGGACAATTACAGATCCAATACTTCTTATTTATAAAACCTATAATTATTTACATTTATGAACAAGACAGAACTCGTAAGCGCAATCGCAAGCAAAGCACAGTTGAGCAAGGCAGACTCAAAGAAGGCTCTTGACGCAACAATTGAGGCTATCGCAGAAGCATTGAAGGCAGGTGACAAGGTATCTCTCATCGGCTTCGGTACATTCTCAGTGAACAAGCGTCCTGCACGCAAGGGCATCAACCCAAGCACTAAGGCTGCAATCACAATTGCTGCAAAGAACATCGCTAAGTTTAAGGCTGGCGCTGATCTCGATGGCTCACTCAACTAATAGTTAAGGCTCTCAGCCTGTTTGTTTGAGAAAAAGATAGGGGTATATGTTTCGGCATATCCCCTGTTTTTTTATGGCATGTGCTCGCACATTCATGTCTAATTGACGTAAATAAAACTGATGAAAAATCCTTTGCGAAAGAAGTTTGTCTCCCCACGCTTCTGTGAGCCTTCGAGACGAGTCTCAGATAATTCCATCACCTTTGTCTTTTTTGTTGCATGAGTTTTTTTTGACATGAAGGGATGTGAGGGCAAGATGGGGCAGGGGCAGGAAACGTGAAAAGAGCGAATTTTGTGTGATTTGTGAAAAAGTGAATTTTTTGACTTATGGAAATTCCACTTTGTTCTGTCACCCTTCATCCTTTTTTTAAAAACATGCTCTTTTTTCCTCTCAGACTATATGGTTAGTGAGTAAAAACTATATGGTTGGTGAGTAAATACCATATGGTTGCCTGTCACGAGATGTACCTGTCCCCTGCGTATTTAGTCCTTGAGGATTTTTAGAATTGATCATTAAGATTTGATTTTCCTCGAGAAAAAACAATTGAGTGTGATTTTTTTATCGTGAGAGAAGGATTTTCCCTCGTGAAGGAAAAAGAAAAGTGCCGAGGTGATTCGCATTTGCCCCAAATGACCAATTGGGTTTTATGCGATGCAAATTGGGCTTCACGTTATTTTAGTGCCATCGTGGAATATCCCACAATCACATATCTTGTGAACTTGCCCGCAATAGTCCAGAATAGGACACCCCAGAAGTTGGCTCTTAGTATTCCTAATGAGATAGAGATGGCTGTTCCAAAAATAGGAATAAACGAGAAAGTGGCAATCCATGAGCCTTTCTTCTCCACGTAGTCGCGGGTCTTCTCCAACTTTCTCTGCTTGATGTGCATCCATCGGGAAATCTGCTCAACACTGCCCACGCAGCCTATGCAGTAGTTGAACATTGAGCCCAGAACATTGCCTATTGTTCCACTGAGGATGGTCAGAAAAGGATCCATGCCTGTAGTGGCCAGCAAGGTTGCCATCACTGCTTCAGAACTGAATGGCACAAACGTGCCTGCAAGAAACGAGGCGAGAGCCATGCCCCAATAACCGTAGTCTATGAAGAATTGGTTGATAGAATCCATCGTGTTGTTTTTTAATTCTTTACTGCGAAAAGTGTAATGTCGTCTATGAAATATTGTACCAGTAGAACCCCTGCTGCCAGTGCTGCCAGAAGGAGGCAAAAGATGTGGGAGAATTTGGTCTGCGTTTGTGCAAAGAAGTGCCCGAATACGATGGAAGTGCTTAGCATCAATACGGGCAAGAGTGTCCAAACATATACTGGTTGAAGTGCTATCAACACGGCTGTGAAAAGACCGTGAAACACCACCACGTTGTAGAGGGACCGAGTACGTGTCTTATCCCGAAACTGGTGTATGTAGAAGTCTGTGCAGCCAGTGATGAACGATAGCAGCGTGAAGCCCCATACTGTAATGCCATGCAGACTCCATTCCGTGTGCCCAATGTTGCTGATGTCCACCACCATCAGCATGTGTTGAATGGCTTCTTCCATGCCCCCCGTTATAAGGGCAATGCCAGCATAGAACCAATAGGGCATCATGACTGCAAAAATGGAGGACATGAAACATCTGATGGAGAAAGCTCTCAGGTAGCCTTGCAAGAACCAGTATAGAGGCACGAACCACAGGATTTTCGGGAAAGATAGAGAGGCGACAGAAAGCATCAGATAGATGCAGAAAGTCCATTGTGGACTGGGTGTCTGATAGGTTGTGAACAGCGGAAAGAAAGAGAACAGCATGAATAGAGCCACCACCACTCCTGGTTGCCACTCCTGACATGGAATGGCGAGCGCCAGCAGAAAGGCAAGCATGGTGCTAATCATGCGTGAGTTGATGCGCAGGAGCACCTGTCCATTGTTGAGTTCGGTCAGGAAATAGACCATCAGGGCTGCACAGGCGGCGCTGAGGCCTAAAGACCACCATCCCTCTTGCATCATGGAGGGCATCAGATGCCACAATCCGTAGTCTGCGCTTGCAAAAGAGGGTGTCTCCGATAGCGGTGGCAACAAAAACCACAAGATGAGCGTCAGGATGCTTACGATGGGAAATGTGGCGTGGCTATTGGTGATGCTGTGCTGAAAGTTGAGCCTCATAGAAAGGGGTACTTAACTGTTTCTGGATAAGAACATATTGCAGGTTGCAATGAAATCGACACAAAGTTAGTCATTTTTTGTGATATTTGGCAGATGCTTCTTGAAGAAATAGCGTCTGGAGAACAAAATAATGAACACACGCTCTTTTTTCTCAATTATTTTCAGTACCTTTGCATTGTTTTTGTACAAAAAGGGCAGAACCTTATCTGCCTGTTCAGTTTATTTTTAATGAAAAAACTTCTGATCGAGACTTACGGCTGCCAAATGAACGTGGCGGACAGTGAGGTTATTGCCTCTGTCATGAAAATGGCAGGATATGAGTCGTGTGATGCTATTGAGGATGCTGATGCTGTTTTGCTCAACACCTGTTCCGTTCGTGAAAATGCCGAAAACAAGATATTCCATCGTCTGGAAGCACTTCATGCATTGCAGAAGAAGTTGGATAGGCGAATCATCATAGGTGTGGTGGGATGTATGGCGGAGCGAGTGAAGGATGACCTCATCAATCATCACCACGTGGATCTTGTGGCAGGACCAGATGCTTACCTCTCATTGCCAGACCTTTTTGCTGCGGTTGAGGTGGGCGAGAAAGCCATCAATGTGGAACTCAGCACCACAGAGACCTATCGTGATGTGCTTCCAGAACGTGTGTGTGGTGGACATGTGGGTGGTTTTGTCAGCATCATGAGAGGATGTAACAATTTCTGTCACTATTGTATTGTTCCTTATACTCGTGGGCGAGAAAGGAGTCGTGAGGTGTCCAGCATCTTGGCGGAGGTGAGAGACTTGTGCGACAGAGGCTTCAAGGAGGTTACCTTGTTGGGCCAGAATGTCAATAGTTACAGGAGTGTGGACAAAGAATCGGGCGAGGAAGTGTCCTTTCCGCACCTTTTGGCAATTGTGGCTGAGGCTGTGCCCAACATGCGCATTCGTTTCACCACTTCCCATCCTAAGGATATGAGTGACGACACGCTCCATGTGATTGCAGCCCATCCTAACATCTGTCGTCATATTCATCTGCCTGTGCAGAGTGGCAGTGACCGCATCTTGCAGTTGATGAACAGGAAATACACCCGTGTTTGGTATTTGGAGCGAGTGGCTGCTATCCGTCGCATCATTCCAGACTGTGGACTTACGACCGACATTTTTGTGGGTTATCATTCCGAGACAGAAGAAGACCACCAACTTTCACTCTCCCTCATGCGTGAGTGTGGTTATGACTCTTCTTTCATGTTCAAGTACTCGGAGCGTCCAGGCACTTATGCCTCTAAGCATTTGCCAGACGATGTACCTGAGGAGACCAAGATTCGTCGGTTGAATGAGATGATTGCTCTTCAGAATGAGCTCTCTGCCGAAAGTTACCGCAAGGATGTGGGCAAGACTTTCGAAATTCTCGTGGAGGGTGTGTCCAAGCGTAGTCCTAAGCAATTGTTTGGTCGCACTCAACAGAATAAGGTTGTGGTGTTTGACCGTGGCAATCACCATATTGGGGATTTTGTCAATGTCAAGATTACGGAATCCAGTTCGGCAACCCTCAAGGGCATTGAAATCATCTAAGTATTGAAGGTTTCATGCCGCATCTCAGTAACTATAAAAAGGTAACGAAATAAATGAGCAAACATAGAAATTCATTCCTGGGCACTCAGTTTCTCACAGCAGCGATCAGTACTACTTTAGTATTGGTCTTGTTGGGCACTATTGTCCTGTTTGTCATCACTGCACAGAATCTTTCCACCTATGTGAGGGAAAATATCAATGTGAGCGTGCTGATTAGTGATGAGATGGACAGTGTGCAGGTGTCGAACATGCACAAGGCTTTCTCTCGGTCGTCTTATGCCAAGAGTGTGGAGTACATCTCCAAAGAGGATGCCCTGAGAGAAGAGATTGAGGCACAGGGCATTGACCCTACGGAGTTTATAGGCACGAATCCTTACACGGCTTCTTTTGAGATTAAAGTCAATGCTGATTATGCCAATCCTGACAGTCTGGGTATTATCGTCAAGCATTTGAAAGGCAATGCAGATGTGGTAGATGTCATTTATTCCAAAGACCTGATTAAGTCTGTCAATGACAATCTACGCAAGGTGAGTATCATCCTGCTCATCATCGCAGCATTGTTCACCTATATCTCTTTTGCACTCATCAACAATACGGTTCGCCTCACCATCTTCTCCAAACGTTTTATTATCAACACCATGAAGTTGGTGGGAGCCAGTTGGGGCTTCATTCGTCGTCCGTTCCTTGCCCGCAGTTTCTTGCTGGGCATTGTGTCAGCCATACTTGCCGATGCATTGATTGCGGCAGGCATCTACTGGCTATACAAGTTCGAGCCACAGATTAATGCAGTCATCAACCTCCATGCCATACTCATTGTTTTTGGTGCGGTGTTCCTCTTTGGCATCATCATCACCTACCTCTGCACACTCTTCTCGCTCAACAAGTACCTGAAGATGAGTAGCAACGAACTCTACTACATATAATATAGTTAGGTCGTTGAGGCTTAAGGTGATTCACTCCATTTGGTCATTAACAATCATAGAAATAACTTCATGAATAATTTAGCATTCTCTAAAATCAACTACATCCTGCTCGTTGTAGGATTCGCAATTATTGTGTTGGGCTTCATCCTGATGGGTGGAGGTGCTACCTCGGAAGAGGCGTTTAATCCAGAGATCTTTAGCGATCTCCACATCAAGGCGGCCCCTATGGTTTGCCTCTTTGGCTTTCTTTTTGAGATTGTTGCCATCCTTTGGCCTTCCAAGGAAAGCAAAAAGGAAATAATGGAGAACTAATCCAAGCTGTTGGCTTTGGGCCTATGGTTGGTGGGTGTCGGCACACGAAGTGTTGAGTCCCCAGGTTCTTAACTCTTAGTTCTCACATCAAAATTCTTTCTTCACATGTCTTGGATAGAAGCACTTATCTTAGGTATCGTTCAGGGTCTTACCGAATATCTTCCTGTCAGCAGTAGTGGTCATCTGCAAATCGGCCAGCATCTGCTTGAAGTGGAAACAGGAGGTCTTACTTTCGGCATTGTAGTACACGTGGCAACAGTTCTCTCCACTATCGTTATCCTCTGGAAAGAGATTGCTTGGATTTTCAAGGGGCTCTTCAAGTGGGAAGGGAAACTCAATATGGAGCAGAAGTATGCACTCAACATCATTATTTCCATGATTCCAATTGGCATTGTGGGACTCTTCTTTAAGGATTATATTGATGCAATCTTTGAGGGAAGTCTCAAGGTAGTGGGTGTCTGCCTTCTTGTCACAGCAACCCTGCTTGCACTCACACATTTCTACAAGCCTCGTGAGCGTGAGCATATCTCACCGCTTCATGCTTTCATCATTGGTGTTGCTCAGTGCATCGCAGTCCTTCCAGGTCTCTCTCGTAGTGGTTCTACCATTGCAACAGGTCTCCTGCTGGGCAATGGCAAGAAGTCTTTGGCTCAGTTCTCTTTCCTGATGGTCATTCCACCCATATTGGGCGAGGCACTCATTGATTTCAAGCACCTCTTCGCACCAAGTGCAGCATATATTGTTGAACATGGAGAGGCTACACAGATTCCCTCCATAGCTCTTATCGTGGGCTTTCTTGCAGCGTTCATCAGTGGATGTGTCGCTTGTAAGTGGATGATTTCCATTGTTAAGCAGTGCAAACTTATTTACTTTGCCATCTATTGTGCCATTGTAGGTACACTCGTGTTCTTTATATAATAATGAGTCATTAAAAACTACACCTCTTGGATTTTCAAAAAGGAGAAATACTCGTTTTCAATAAGCCTTATCGTTGGACCTCTTTCAATGTGGTGGCAAAGGTGAGAGGTGAACTCTCGCATCGTTTGGGTGTGAAGAAGATAAAGGTGGGGCATGCTGGCACACTTGACCCTCTTGCCACAGGCGTGCTCATTGTCTGCACAGGCAAAAGCACTAAACTCATAGAGGAACTGCAAGCCCATACGAAGGAATATGTGGCGACCATCAAACTGGGTGCTACCACTCCTTCTTTCGACATGGAGACAGCTGAAGACGCCACCTATCCCACTTCCCACATCACACGTGAACTGGTGGAGGAGAAGATGAAGGACTTCATAGGTCGCATAGAACAGATTCCCCCCACCTTCTCTGCAGTCAAGGTTAATGGCAAGCGTGCCTTCAAATATGCTCGTCAGGGTGAAGAGGTGGAACTCAAGCCCAAGGTACTTGTGATTGACGAACTGGAGATTCTTCACTTTGGCACTGTGGAGAATGAGGAGGTAGAAGACTTTTCCGAACCTCGTGAACGTATCCAGTATCAGCATGACAACCTTGCTGGCACTCATCTTTCACTCACCATTCGAGTGGTATGCAGCAAGGGTACTTACATTCGTGCTCTCGCACGCGACATTGGTCAAGCACTCGGTTCTGGAGGTTATCTTACAGGGCTTGTCCGCACTCGTATTGGTCAATACACACTTCAGGACTGTATGGATTTGCAGACCTTCGCCACTTGGCTTGACCAGCAGACCATCACATCATCATCAGAAACAGAATAAGTATTAAACACAGAAGATATGAAACTTTCACAATTCAAGTTTAAGCTCCCAGAGGATAGGATTGCACTCTATCCCCGTGGCTATAATCCCGAAACAAAAATTTACAACCGAGATGAGGCTAAGCTCATGGTTGTGCACAAGGAAACAGGAGAGATTGAACATCGCCTGTTCAAGGACATCATTGAATATTTCAACGAAGGTGATGCTTTTGTTTTCAACGATACAAAGGTGTTTCCCGCTCGCCTTTACGGCAATAAAGAGAAGACTGGCGCACGTATTGAGGTGTTCCTGCTCCGTGAACTTCAAGAAGAACTTCGTCTCTGGGATGTGTTGGTAGATCCAGCCCGCAAGATTCGCATTGGCAACAAACTCTATTTTGGTCCTGATGAATCTCTCGTGGCTGAGGTGATAGACAACACCACATCACGTGGTCGCACGCTTCGCTTCCTCTATGATGGTCCTCACGATGAGTTCAAGAAGGCACTCTATGATTTGGGTGAAGCTCCAATTCCAGATGATATTCGCAATCGTCGTGGTGCAGAAGAGGCGGATCACGACCTGTTCCAGACCATCTATGCACGTCATGAAGGTGCTGTCACTGTGCCAGTCACAGGTCTTCACTTCTCTCGTGAACTCATGAAGCGTTTGGAAATCAAGGGTGTGGAAAGAGCGTTCATCACGCTTCATGCAGGTCTTGGCAACTTCCGTGACATTGATGTGGAAGACCTTACTAAACACAAGACAGACTCAGAGCAGATGTTTGTCACCAAGGAGGCTTGTGATATTGTCAATACAGCCAAGGAAAATGGTCATCGTGTATGCGCTGTGGGCAATACCTGTCTTCGTGCACTTGAGACTGTGGTCGGTCCTGGTGGTTTCATCAAGGAGTTTGATGGGTGGACTAACAAGTTCATCTTTCCTCCACACGAATTTACTGTGGCTGATGCTTTTGTGGTCAATTTCCAACTTCCACTCACCACAATGCTCATGCTCGGTTGCTCATTTGGTGGCTATGAGGTAGTGATGAAGGCATACAAGGAAGCACGCAAGAATGATTACTACTTCGGCACTTATGGCGATGCAATGCTGATCATCTGATGGATGTGTGTGACCATTGTTTAGATTATATATGAAAAGTTAGAAAGGGAATGTTTTGTCACACATCGCTTATCTTTCTTTAGGAACAAACCTTGGCGACAAGCAGCATAATCTGGAGTCTGCCATCGTGGAGATAGCCAAGAGGGTGGGAGTGGTGCAGGCCACTTCCGCCTTCATGGTCACAGAACCTTGGGGATTTGAGAGCAAGCATTCCTTTCTCAATGCCGCTGTTCGAGTTCTCACCGAGCTCTCTCCTCTCGACCTCTTGCATGTCACACAGCAGATTGAGCGCAAGTTAGGTCGTTCCCGCAAGTCTGTTGATGGGCGTTATCATGATCGTATCATCGATATAGACATCATGCTCTATGACAATATTGAACTTCACACGCCCAACCTCACTATCCCTCACGCACATCTTCACGAGCGTGACTTCATGCTTACTCCATTAAAAGAAATACTCATTAGCAATGAATACAACTTACGCTGACAAGATTTTTTGTTTTTGTTCCATTCTCTTCATCTTCTTTACACTTCCACTTATGGCACAGAAAAAGCAGTTTACCATCGAAGACCTTATTCCAGGCGGTTCTACCTATTATGCTCATTCTGTCCCAGAAAACAAGTATCTCACATGGTGGGGAGAAGAGTGTGTGGAACTGGGTGAAGAAGAATGTCGTGTCATCAACAAGCAGGATGTTTCAGCCAAGACACTTCTCACGGCTAAACAGGTCAATGATATACTGTCTGCAACAGATGCAAAACCGCTCCGTCACTTCTATTATGCCTCTTTCCCCAAGACTGGTGAACCGCTTGTTTGGGTGGCTGCAGGAAATGAGTTCACACTTATTAATTGGGAAGAAAAGAAGATTGTCAATCGTGTTGTACTCCATCAGTCTGCCGAAGGTGTAGATTGGGACAAGTCTTCACAGCGTGTTGCCTATACAGTCAATCATAACCTCTTTGTCACCGCATCAGATGGTGATACTCATCAGGTCACCACTGATGGCAATAATGGCTTGCGCTATGGTGAGTCTGTGCATCGCAATGAGTTTGGCATCGAGAAAGGAACTTTCTGGAGTCCAGACGGAAGTCTCCTGGCTTTCTACAGAATGGATCAGAGCATGGTCTCTTTCTATCCTCAGGTCAATATCACTCCTTATGGCGAGACCTCAGAGTTAGACAAAACCAACGAAGGCAAGGGAGAATCTCGTTGTGCCCAGCTTGCTCCCGATGCCTACCCCATGGCTGGTGAGACTTCACACAAGGTTGCTGTGGGTATTTATAATCCTGTCAGCAAAAAAACAATATACCTCAACACGGGTGACCCAACCGACCGCTATTTCACGAATATTGCTTGGTCTCCTGATGGAAAGTCACTCTTCCTTATCGAACTGAATCGTGATCAGAACCACGGCTCTCTTGATGAGTATGATGCTACAACAGGTGAGAAACTTCGCACTCTCCTTACTGAGAGCAACGATAAATACTTCGAGCCTCTGCATCCCATTCAGTTCCTTCCGTGGAACAAGAAGCAATTCATCTACCAGACGCGCAAGGATGGCTATAATCATCTTTATCTCTACGACATCAATGGCAAGCAGATTCGCCAACTCACAAAAGGGACATTTGAAGTCATAGACTTTGTGGGCTTTAACGAAGCAAGAAAGGAGGTGCTTTATACCTCCAATGAAGCACATGCCCTTCAAAACAATCTCTACTCTGTCACGATGGATGGAAAACGTACCCTTCTCGGCAATCATACGGGATGGCATTCGGCTACACTCTCACCTACAGGACGTTTCATCATCGACCAATACAGTTCTCCCGAACTCTCTCGTTGCATTGATATCATCGACACACAGAGCAAGAAGACACGGAACGTGCTCAATGCTGACAATCCTTGGGCTGACTACGATGTGCCAGAAATCAAGGTGGGCACTCTCAAGGCTGCTGATGGAGTGACCGATCTTTACTACCGTCTCATTCTTCCCACCCACTTCGACCCCACCAAGAAATACCCTGCAGTCGTGTATGTCTATGGCGGTCCTCATGCCCACAACATTGATGCCACCCCACATTGGGGCGCACGAGGTTGGGACATCTGGATGGCACAGCAGGGCTATATTATGTTCTGCGTGGATAACCGAGGCAGTGAGCATCGTGGTTTAGCATTCGAGCAAGCCACATTCCGCCAGTTAGGTGTGGAGGAGATGAAAGACCAAGTAAAAGGTGTTGATTACCTCAAGAGCCTTTCCTATGTGGATGGTGAGCGCATAGGTGTGCATGGCTGGAGCTTTGGAGGCTTCATGACTTCCAGTCTCATGACCACCTATCCAGATGTGTTCAAGGTTGGTGTGGCAGGTGGTCCTGTCATCGACTGGCGCTTCTATGAGGTGATGTATGGCGAACGCTATATGGACACTCCACAGACCAACCCAGAAGGCTATGCCAACACTTCTTTGTTAGGCAAGGCCCAAAACCTCAAAGGACGTCTCATGGTTATTTATGGCGACAACGACCCTGTCTGCGTGCCTCAGCACACCCTCTCCTTCATCCGTGCCTGCATTGATGCAGGTACTTATCCAGACCTCTTCACCTATCCAGGCGATGGACACAACATGATGGGAACAGACCGTGTGCATCTTCACCATGTCATCACGCGCTATTTTGAGGACCATCTCAAGTGATGACACTTTTAGTGCAAGAAAATGATGATGGAAGTGAGGTTTTTCGTATATTTGTAATAGAAAATCTAATCAATCACTTGACATTTCAAGTTTTGTGCATTACCTGGATAAGACAATCTACCAACAAACAATCTAATGATGAATAGGCGATACAAATCTCTGCTGGTGCTGTTGTTGCTGCTGATGACAGCGGTGGCTTCGGCACAGACAAAACAGAAAAGAATGGTGAAGGGAACAATAGTGGACTTTGTAACACTGGATCCTGTAGAAAGAGTGGATTCCGTCGAGATTCTGCGAGCTGATAGCACACTGGCAACGAAGGCTCGATGGTATGATGAATACAAGTATAATAGAAACAATTACTACTACTCTGGAAAGTATGTGAAGGAATTCACTGCTGAAGTGCCCGACACTGGTACTTATATTCTTCATGTGGAAGCACCTGATTTTCATCCTTTCTACCAGAAATTCACTGTCAATTCGGGCAAGCGTCAGTTTGAGACAGACCTTGGTCGTGTGGAACTCCGAAAGAAAGCAAAGCCTGTTGATAGCGATGTGAATCTGAAGGAAGTGGTTGTGCAAGCCACAAAACTGAAGTTCTACTTTGATGGTGACACACTGGTGTATGATGCCACGGCTTTCGTGACCGACCAGAGTTTCACCCTCAACGATGCGCTGAAGAAGATGCCTGGAATTGATATTCGCAATGATGGCACAATCTATAGTAACGGGCGCAAGGTGGAAGCCTTGCTGCTCAATGGCAAGGACTTCTTTAATAAGGATCGCAAAACCCTCTTAGACAATCTCCCTGCTTTCATGGTGAAAGATGTGAAGATCTACGATAAGACGCAGGATTCACTCTCACTCTTCAAGCGCGAACGTGAATTTAGGGGACTGGTGATGGATGTGAAAATGAAGAAGGAATACGCCACCTCGACGATAGGAAAAGCAGATGTGGGCTATGGCACAGGCAATCACTATCAGGGAAAACTCTTTGGCATGAAGTTCAATAGCCTGGGGCGTGTGTCTGTCTCTGCCAATATCAACAATGTGAACAGCACAGAACTACAGGTTTCGGAATACGTTCGTGTATCAGAGGGAACGATGTTTGGTGATGATGGTGAACAGCGCAATACACAAACACAGATGAACTACAACTTCGACCATAGTAAGGGACTCTATGCACTGAATGGGAATGTCAAGATCAATTACTATGATGCTGAGATGCTTTCACTCACCAATACTCAGAACTTCTACTCTACAGGTGATGTCTTCAGTCGTGCATCATAGCATCGTCGCTCTTATGATTTCGGAATCACAAGCAGTCACACATGGAACTTCCTGGGCAATACCTTTTGGGATTTCACCCTTTCGCCCACTTTGTCTTTGCGGCATCATCATCAACGCTATGGCAGTATAAGCGGTAGTTTCAATACGGATGTGATGAACACACTCGGTGTGGCATGGGAGGATTCACTCCGTTCCAAGGTGCTTTCACCTACACTGCAGAAGGATGGTGTTAGCCGCACAATCAATGACAACCGCAGTTGCTCTGATAACATCGTTGGTAAGATCTCCTTGAACAAGGACTTCAAGATCGCCAATTCTGACGATGCCCTGCATTTGATGGTTCAGAGTTCTGTAGATAAGGAACACAACCGTGGATTTAGTCAGTACAGTATCAATCAGATTGCCAATGGCAACCAAAAGGAGTGGGAGAACAAACACAATCACGGCACCAACTCCAACAAGTTGCTCATTGGACGACTGAGTTATGACTTCAAGATATTTCCTCGCACTACTCTGTCTGCTTTCTATGAGCACACCAGTTCTGCAGGGGAATCAGACTACAGCCTCTATGCTCTCCACAAGTTGGAGGGTTGGGCAAGTGGCACAGAACATCTGCTGGGCGAACTGCCTCATGCTGAGGCACTGGCTTCTGTCATTGACAATGCCAATTCCAATCGCACAGATGATAGGGCGAACACAGATGAGGTTCTTGTGAAATATAGGTTTGACCCCAAGAAAGAATCTAAGATGCCGGATTTTTCGCTTCAGTTCTCCTTGCCTATGCGTCGTTCCTCTCTGCATTACATAGGCGAACAGGCTGATACCACAGTCCGTGTATCGCTCTGTCGTCCTAAGATTGAAGAATCTCTGGGATATAACTGGAAAGGTTACTCTTTTCGTCTTTCCTACAGTGACGAGCATTATGAACCTTCTCTTCATTCTCTGCTCAATATACGCAGCACTGCCACTCCTCTTTATGTGAATATTGGCAACCCTCATTTGAGAGGCTCGCACATACAGAATATCAACTTCTCAGGCCACTATTCTAAGGGTCTCACCTGGCACTCTCTTTATGGTTATTGACAGAATACACGTCATGGTCAAGCTTCTGCATCAGTCTATAATCGTCAGACAGGTGTGAACACAATCAAGGCTGTGAATGTGGAAGGCAATATGCATTTCTATTCAAATCTGCAGAGCCAATTTTATCTGGGCAATCGTCGTGAATCAGAAATCAACAACCAACTTGCCCTCAATATCCAAAAGAGTATGAGCATGCAGACGGCAGAGAGTTTTGATGACCTTCGTCTCTATCAGGTCAGGAATACACGGATCAGCGAGAACATCACATTCCGACAGCATCTTCTCAAAAACACTCTCATGTTATCGGGTGCTTTACATGTGAACTACAACCGTGCCATCAGTCCTTTGGAGAGTTTTGAACGCATTAGTGCGTGGGACTATGGCTTCAATGCAGAGGTGGAAGTGTCTTTGCCCAAACGTTTCGAGATAGAGAGCAGTCTCATGGGAATCAGCCGACGTGGCTACAACTATGCTCAGATGAACGACAACGAGTATCTCTGGAATATCACGGCCAAGAAACATGTCAAGGATTGGACTCTGCAACTTGATGTGTTCGACTTGCTCAATCAGCGCAAGTCCGTCCAGTATCAGGTCAGTTCAACTGCTCGCACAGAGACTTTCCGCAACACCCTTCGTCGCTATGCAATGCTTCATGTCATCTGGAAGATAAACAAGAAGCCCAAGAAGGCATGACGAAAGTGATGTCATCAATCAGCCCTCTTCCTTTCATTTTTTTTCATAATTCATGGTATATGTACCTGAAATTGAGTTGCTTTGAAGTAAGGCAAGGAGATTTAGGTGAGTTTTGTCACTTGACAAATCTCCCTTAGAAGTGATAGATGTCATCCCTACTTCTAAGAGTCTTTATATCTTATTCTTTTATAATAAGTTATAGATATAAGAGCACTCAATGGTTGTAAGGGGGGGGAATGCACGCATGGTTCATGGGTCATCGCACCATTGTTCATGGGCACTTGAAGCATTGTGCGTTGGGGCAGGAAGCATGCTTCAGTCATTTGATATGTCAAATGGAAGGGAAATCCTACCATTTCAGCCCCGTACACAACTGCATGTATTTACCCTCTTCAGAAATCATGAAGAGGGCATGATGATTTGGTTGGCTCACGCTACCTTACAACACCTGTTCAGCAAGATTCTTTGCTCCGCCAAATCCTTTTGTCAATAGATACACGATAGTCTTCAGCTTTGCAAAGCGGGCAGCCTTGCGAAGAGACGTCGCATCAATGGGTCGCTGCCTGTCAGCCCACGGCTCGCCCTGCCGGGTGATATACTTGCGCATGGAGGAATTGGAGATGCCCCACTTGAGGAGAAACTGCAAACTGCCATTGTTCTTTTTGATGCGAGTGGTGGTCTTCGTCTCAAAATGATATACACGACTGTTTCCCAATCCCTTGAAATAGCGCACGCCCACCATCAGAAGTTTAGCGGCAAAGTCGGGGTCGCTATACATGCCAGGTGAAAGTTCGATGCTATAACCACCCACAAGATCCCATGTGTTGCGGTGCACAAGGCAAGGCGGACGTGTAGAACCTTGCCAATCGGCATAAGGCTCGTTCATGTATTCCTTGAGCAGACGCTCTTCCTGAAAGGTCTCTATCGAATCTCCATAATTGATGCAGAGTCCCACATCATTGCTGTCGTGGGGTTGAATCATCGTGCCAGAGAGGTAGAACATCTCATTGGGCAAACTGTTCACCTCATTCATCAATACTCTATCCCAATCGGGCAACACATACATGTCGTCATTGATAAAATAGATGTAGGGGGTCTTGACAAGGCGACGCATCATGTTCATGGCAAGGCACACACCCACATTCTCCTCCGAATGAGTATAGTCCAAGCCCTCCTGCTTCACCCAGTCGAGTGTGCCATCCGAACCATCATTCACATGCACAATGATCTGATGCTGCATGCAGGAATGCCTTCTGATGCTCTCCACGCAGAGTTTCAGATACGAGAGGTTGTTCCAAGTAGGAATGAGTATGGAGAATCCTGTTTGTTCCATCTTTTCGTTAGTAGTTGTTTTCATTGAATCTCCTGCTGGCTTTCACGATAAGGTTGATGAAGATCCATCAGATGGAAATCATGCTGTTTCCGTTTAGGTCCAGGAGGTATTGTCATGTAGTCGCCATAGAGGCTGGTGAGATAGACATCGGCTTGTTCCACACCCATCACGGTCTTTCCCTCAAAGACTACTTCCGTTGGTGTGCCCAGGACCTCTCGTGGCATGATGCCTCTACGACCAAAGTCATGGTCTATCACAAGGGTGGAACTGTCAAAGTCGTAGGTCTTCTGCATCTTCTGCATCTTCTTCTGCACACCAGACAGGGTGTAGAACTTGCGACAGAGAAGTGGAATCCAACTGGATGGTCCGTGGCCATGACGATAAGGGTCACGGCATAGAAAGTAGATGACTTTCTTATAATAGAAATAGCGCATGAGGTGCAAGCGTTGCAGGAGCGGATTTGCTGTCATGCCATCCAATGGAAACACATCTATATATACACCGCCCAGATACTTGAGGTGCATGCGCTCAATGAGTGTGGTGCTGGCATCTTGTATCTTGGCAAAAGGCAGAGGATAGGAAGAATCAGTTTCGTAAGCCACCACCTCATAAGGAGCGGGCATCCACTCCTTGGCATGTGCCATGAGAAGGTCATAATCCTTGCGGGGCATGCCTACATCGAGGTCGTCATCCCAAGGAATGAATCCCTTGTGGCGTACAGCCCCCAGCATGGTTCCTGCCACAATGTAATAACGCAGGTGATGCTCACGACACATGCGGTCAAATGCCATGAGATTGCCTAAGATATGCAGTTGCAGAGGACGTATGTCGTATGATGCCATGCGTCTTATTTCAGTTGTATGTTGAAAGTGTGGAGTGCCTCCTTGAGAACTGCAAAGAAATCTCTGATGTCCTGTTCATCGATAGTGCCAAGCGCACAGAGGCGAAAAGTGTTAGTTGTGCTGATTTTGCCTGGATAGATGGTAAACCCACGTTCGTAGCAATAGTCGTGTACTTTCTCGAAGTTCCAGTTTGGATGATCGGGATAGAGCACAGACACCACAAGCCCAGACTGCCATTCATGTTTGATAACATCCTTCAATCCTAATTCCTCAATACCTTTGTGAATTGCATTGAACACTCTGCGATGGCGAGCGAACTTGTTTTCCTCTCCTTCCTCAAAATACTCCTTCAGTGCCTGCATCGTTGCATAGATGGTCTGCACAGGAGGAGTGAAGTGCATCTCGCCTGTCTGCTCAAAACAATCGTACTGCATATAGAGGTTGCAGTAGTATGAACGCTTTGGGTAGTCTTTAGACTTGCAGATTTCCTCGATGTTGCCCACAATGAAAGAGAGACCTGTCATGGCCTGCAGACCTTTCTGGGCTGAGGCCATGCAGAAATCAACATTGTCTTCCACCATGTCGAACGGAATCATGCCAAGGGATGAAGTGGTGTCCACCACGAAGATAGCCCCATGCTCATGAGCCAAAGCGCCTATCTCACGGATGGGATTAAGAATGCCTGTACCTGTTTCATGGTGAGTGGTGTAAACCATATAAATATCAGGATTATCATGGAGAGCCTTTTTCACCTCTTTGAGGTCAGGACGCTCATACACCGACGACTTGAGGTCAATATGAGGAAGTCCATAGTACTCACACACCTCTACGGCTCTGGAACTATAAGCACCATTGTTCACCACCAGCACCTTTCTTCCTTCTGGCAGAAGGGAATTGAGGCAGATGTCAATATTGATAGTGCCTGAACCACAGAAGAGCACAGAAGTGAAACGGTCTTCAGGAGCATGAGCCACCTTGAGGAGGTCTGTGCGCAAGCGTTTCATCATGCCTGCAAATTCCTTCTCACGAGGACAAATGTCTGGCACTACCTGTGCATACTTCACGGTATCTGTTGTTGTTGCAGGACCAGGGTTCAGCAACACATTTCTCTTGATCTTTTCCATACACATTATATTATATATATTGTAAAATATGCTCTTCTGCATAGTTAAGGTCTTCCACATCATCAATCTCATACCATTTCAGACCTTCCACTCTGAGCACATATACTTTCATTTTCTCTCTCGACATGTTCTCCAGTTCATACTCATAGCCCATCTTTGGCTTGTCATTCACCTTCTGAGCATAGTCTTCACACATGGTGCGGTAGAATTTATTGCTTAACTTGTGAATACCCACCAGTTCGCCTTTGGCATCTATCTCTGTTTCAATGGTGGAACAACGAGTGAGGCGGTGGTGCTCATCATACTCTACATAGTATTGGTCCTGAAACTTAGTGACAGGAGTGATGAGCATGATGTCTGGCTCTTCACATTCTAACAGAGAGGTGATGGCTTTCTTCTCAAACACGAGATCGCTTTCCAAGAGGATGAAGTCGTCATCACCTATTGCCTCGCGACAGTTCCAGAGGGTGTACATGCTATTAGTCTCTGCATATCGAGGAGAGAATACACACTCAATCTGAGGATATTTGTTCTGGAGTTGCTCATACATCTCCTTCAAGTAGCCTGTGCCAATCACAATGCGCTCTATGCCACATGCGATGAGGGTATCGATGCTGCGTTCCACCATTGACTGACCTCCACACTGCACAAACCCCTTGGGCACGGTCTCTGTCATCTTGCCAAAGCGTGTGCCAAGACCCGCTGCCATGATTACTGCTGTCTTCACCATATCATTTTTTCTTATCAGAGAGTGGGAAGTCAGAAGATGTCTGCTGTTCTCCGTCTCTTCATCATAACAGTACTGAACTTATTTCTGGAGGAAAGACATGAGTGCCTCCTTGTTTTGAACAGGAGTGGTCGTGGGACGCCCCAAGTCCTTTCTTGCCCCTTTCTTCACCTTCACCTCTATGAGACGAGGACATTCAGCCTTCTGAGCCAGAGCAAGCCTAAGGTCGTCCACATGATCTACAGAAACGACCGACCGATAGCCACAGGCTGTAGCCACAGCAGGGAGATTGATGTTCAGACCCACCGTGGGCTGTCCACCAACGGAGTCGTGTGCACCATTATTAAATATCACATGTGTGAAGTTGGTTGGCTTCATGTCGCCCACAATGCCTAACGAACCCATGTGCATGATGGTTGCTCCGTCGCCGTCAAAGCAATAGACAGGTCGCTGAGGTTGTTCCAAAGCAATGCCGAGGGCTATCTGTGAGGCATGTCCCATAGATCCCACTGTGAGGAAATCACGTTGATGTCCCATGCCATTATTGGCGCGGTATTCAAACAACTCACGAGAAATCATGCCTGTGGTGGACACAATCACCGCTTCATCCTCGACACTTCCTGCCACAACCTGAATAGCCTCCTCACGGCTCATGGAGAGAAAGGAGACCACAGAGTTCTGAAGTTTGTATTCATCGAAAGTGCCTTTCTGAATCACAAAGGCAAAGGCACGCTTGGTCTCTGTCATATAGGTAACAGCTTCTGCAAGTTGGTTTTCCAAATCTGCTTCTTCGGTAGCCATCACTGCATTCTTAATGCCCATCGCATCAAGGAGAGGGATGGTTGTCTTGCCTTGCTTCACATGTTGAGGCTCATCATGCTTGCCTGGTTCACCGCGCCAACCCACCAATAGCAATACAGGGATGTTGTACACATCTTCATCTGTCAAAGACATGAGAGGATTGACAGTGTTGCCCAGTCCTGAGTTCTGCATATACACCACAGGAATATGACCTGTGGCGAGGTAGTGGCCTGCGGCCAATCCTATTGCAGCACCCTCATTGGCTGCAATGATATTCTTTTCTTTCTTGGAGTTGTCTGTGAGGTAGGCACAGATGTTTTTCAACAAAGAGTCGGGCACTCCTGCATAGAAATCAATGCCAGAATTCTTCAGCGACTCTACAAAATATTGGGGAGCAATCATGCTTTTATATAAATTTCAGTATAAAAATTCAAGTGAATAGTGAAAAGTGAATAGAGAAAAATCTAAGTGTCCATTTTTCAATGGGCAAATTCTTTGTTTGATTAGAACCTGAATTGTAGGCCCATACCTGTAATTTGTTTTGTTCTCTATTCACTATTCATTATTCACTCAAGGATATTACTTCATGTCTTCAGCAGGACTGGTCATACCTACTTCTATTCGGTTGCCACTTCTGAGGATATGGCGGGCCATCTCCTGAATGTCTGCTACAGAGATGCTGTTCACAGTATCTACGTAAATGGCATCATTATCGTTTTGATACAAAGCCCATTCTATCATTTGATTCATCCAGTAGCCATTCTTCTTGAGGTTTTCCTCATGAGCACGGAGCATATACTCTTTCACCTTCTGGAGGTCTTCGCTCTTAGGACCTTCTGTCACCATCTTGTCTATACCTTGATAGACAAGATGGGTCATACGCTCACGTTTCTCTGGAGCAGTAGGCAACTGAATCTGTATGGTAGCCTCTTCCTTAGGATAACGCTGCAGACCAGCATTTACAGGCACACCATAAGCACCACCTTCATCCTCACGCACACTCTCTGTGTACATCATATCCATGATCTGATCAAGCATGCTCAGCATGATGGTGTTCTTGAGGTTGTAAGGAGTTTCTGCATGATAGAGGAATAGGACAATAGCACTTGGAGTTTCCTGATGCTTCTCAAATATATTGGTGATTTCGCCCTCGCTGATCTTGAGGTCTATCATCTTATAGGTCTCTGAACCCTTCTTGGTGGGGAGAGCACCAAGATACTGAGCCAACATCGGAGCAATGGAATCGGCATCGCAATCGCCTACAATGAAGAACTCAAAGTCGTCGGCATCTGCATACCGCTCACGATAGATTTCTATGATACGGTCGTAGTTAATCTTGTCATAGTCCTCAGGACGGGTGCGCATCGCACGCTTATTATTGTTGTAAACCACTTTGGCAATGGTGTCTTGAAGGGCTGTTGTTGGTTGCAATTCTTGGTTCTTCAAGTTTGCCTTGCTACGTTGAACTGCAGAGTTGAATGCCTCAACATCCTTACGAGGAGCGGTGAACTTGAGATAAGTGAGTTGCAACATGGTTTCAAAATCCTTCTTCACGCTGTTGCCTGAAACAATTTCTTCACGAGTGTTTACGTTTGTGGTCACTTTAACTTGCTTGCCAGCCAACTTCTTGTTGAGTTCTGTAGCACTGAAGTTGCCCAAGCCACCTACATCAACGAGACCGACACTTGATACCTGATCGTATTCGCTCATGTCGTAGAGTGACTCGCCACCCCAACTCTGGGCAAACATGGAAATCTGGTTGGGAGAGAAGTTGGTCTTCTTCACATGCACCTTGACACCATTGCTCAGTGTGATGAGTTTTGCGCCATACTTATCGTCCTGTATCTTCTTTACCTTGCCTGGTTTAGGCAACTTCTCGATGAGAGGCTCATTGTTCATCGCCTCCTGAAGAGGTTCGATGTTCTCTGCTTTCACTTCGTCCATCCATCTGAGTAGGTCTTCTTTGGTTGGAAGGATGTTGTCCTCTTTATCTACAGCAAACATGGCTACCACAAGATTAGAGTCTGGCATCTGTCCCACCATCTCATTCACCATCTCCACAGTGAGTTGTGGCATGAACTGATTCAGTGTCTGATACTCCCAAACGATGCCTGGCATAGGCTCATTATCTATAAACTGTCGCACACACTCATTCACATAGTTGGCACTCTGCACCTTGTCGCGGTGCAAGTAGGCATTTTCTACAGAAGAGAGTATCTTTGATTTGAAACGTTCAAACTCAGAAGCGTTGTAGCCATGTTGCTTCACACGAAAGACCTCACGCAACATGGCTTTCACACCTGTCTCATATTTGTTGTCCTCGCATACCACATTGCAGTTGAATGCATCCTTTGTCTTTGACACGGCAAAAGTGCCATAACCGAAACCTGCATGGAGGAATGGAGCATTCTCCTTCTGGAGGATGTCGCTGATACGCTCACTAAACATGGAAGACATGGCAGATCTGAGGACGTGGAACATGTAATACGAAATGGTGTTCTTCATCTCTATGGGGAAAGCCTCTGTCTTCCAAGAGAAATCAATCACATTGTTACGTTGCTCCTTATCCTTGTTGATAGTCACGATAGGTTCAGCGTTGTCGGGCACAGGGAAATACTCGAATTTAGCGGCATCGGCATCTGCAGGCTTGATGTCTGCAAACATTTTCTGTATCTTTGCTTCCATCTCTTCTACGGAGAAGTCGCCTACAACCACGATAGCCTGTAGGTCTGGACGATACCACTTGTGATAATAACTGCGAAGGGCTTCGTATGGGAAATTGAGTACCACATCCATTGTGCCAATAGGCAGACGATTTCCATACTTGCTCCCAGGGTACATCTCTGGAAGCCCCTTCTCATACATACGCATCATGGCAGAACTGCGAGTGCGCCATTCCTCATTGATCACACCACGCTCCTTGTCTATCTCCTTGTCCTCAAGCAGGAGGTCGTGACTCCAGTCATGAAGAATGAGGAGACAAGAGTCTATCGCTCCAGCAGTTTCCACATTCACATTATCTATGTTATATACTGTCTCGTCGAATGAAGTATAGGCATTCAGGTTCTCACCAAACTTCACGCCAATCGTCTCAAGATACTGCTTGAGGCGATCTCCTGGAAAGTTCTTTGTTCCATTGAAACACATGTGCTCCAAGAAGTGAGCCAAGCCACGCTGGTCCTCTTCTTCCTGTATAGAGCCCACCTTTTGTGCAATATAGAAAAAGGCACGCTTCTCTGGCCATTCATTATGGCGAAGATAATAAGTCAAACCATTAGGCAGTACTCCCTTGCGTACTGCTGAATCCATTGGCAAAGCCATGTCTTGTGCTGAAGCCTGAAAGAGGGATGTCAGCGCAACAATAAGAGATAAAAGTATTTTTTTCATTTTTCAATCAATTAAGCCTGTCAATAAAAAGAGTTGAATAGCATCATTCGTCATCTTATTTGTTCCCTTCATCCAGCGCATGCTTAGCATAGTCCACGGTGTAGTGTAGTCCGCGGCTCTCCTTGCGCTCAAGGGCTTGACGAGTGATGAGATACCCCACGTTGATCATGTTGCGAAGTTCACAAATGTCACGAGTGGGCTTCACACGCTTGAAGAGGTGCTCTGTCTCCTCATAGAGCAAGTCAAGACGCTCCCAAGCACGGTGGAGGCGGAGGTCTGAACGTACAATACCCACATAGGTGGACATGATTTGCCCCACTTCCTTCACGTCTTGAGCAATCAGCACCTTTTCTTCATTGCTCATCGTGCCTTCATCATTCCATTCAGGCACTTTCTCGTTGAAGTCACAGCCATCTACTATCTCAAGTGAGTGTTTGGCGGCGGCATCAGCATAGACCACTGCTTCAATGAGCGAGTTAGAAGCCAGACGGTTTCCTCCGTGAAGCCCTGTGCAGGAGCATTCGCCCACAGCATACAGACGCTTGATGCTTGACTGTCCGTCTAAATCCACCTTGATGCCACCACACATGTAATGAGCACTTGGTGCCACTGGGATGTAATCTTTGGTGATGTCAATGCCGATGGACATACATTTGGCATATATATTAGGGAAATGATGAATGGTCTCTTGCGCATCTTTGTGAGTCACATCCAGACAAACATGGTCTAAGGCATGAATCTTCATTTCCTTATCAATGGCACGGGCCACTATGTCACGTGGAGCAAGGCTCAAACGCTCGTCATACTTCTGCATGAATTCCTCGCCATTTGGCAAACGGAGGATGCCTCCATAGCCACGCATCGCCTCTGTGATGAGATAAGCAGGATGGGTCTCTGCTGGATTATAGAGCACCGTTGGGTGAAACTGCACAAATTCCATGTCCTTCACCTTTCCCTTTGCTCGGTAAACCATAGCGATGCCATCGCCTGTGGCAATGTCTGGATTGGAGGTGGTGGCATAGATTGCACCCGTGCCACCTGTGGCCATGAGTGTCACCTTGGAAAGGAAGGTGTCCACCTTGCCAGTTTCTGGGTTGAGCACATAAGCGCCATAGCATTCTATATCTGGCGTGCGGCGAGTCACACGGATGCCCAAATGGTGTTGCGTGATGATTTCCACTGCGAAGTGGTGTTCAAGAACATCAATATCAGGATGATTGCGTACAGCAGTCATCAAGCCTCGCTGAATCTCTGCGCCTGTGCCATCAGCATGGTGCAAGATGCGGAACTCTGAGTGACCGCCCTCTCGATGAAGGTCAAAAGAGCCATCTTCCTTCTTGTCAAAATTGACACCCCATCTCAACAGGTCCTGAATTCCTTTTGGTCCTTTTGTCACCACCTGTCTCACGGCTTCAGGGTCGCTGATGAAGTCGCCTGCAATCATTGTGTCTTCAATATGCTTCTCGAAACTATCTACCAGTAAATCAGTCACAGAAGCAATGCCACCTTGGGCTTTTGCAGTGTTCGCATCTTCAAGGGTTGTCTTGCAAATAATGGCAATCTTGCCTTTTCTTGCCTCAGCCACCTTGAGCGCATAACTCATGCCAGCCACACCCGAGCCAATGATGAGAAAATCATATTTCTTTGTCATAAGTAAGACATGTTAATATTAATGCCGCAAAGTTAGTGATTATATTTGAATATAGGGGAAAGGATACCTGAGAAAATGCCTTTTGCACGTTTTTTCATCCCCTGTATTACAAAACTCTATCGACTGCTTTCTCAATTCAAATTCTTTTTTGTACTTTTGTCTCCATGAATGCAAAGAACAACAGAACACTGCACGTGGAAGACCACGAGCGAGAAGAACTATCCCTGCTGGTAGATGGCAAGTCGCTCATCCAAGGCGACACATGCTCCATGCTCAGCCAGTTGCCCAATGGTTTTGCCTCTCTCATCATTGTTGATCCACCCTACAATCTCAAGAAAGATTTTGGCAACATGACCTTTTCCGCCTCCTCTTCCCAGGTGTACGAGGACTATCTGCGTAGTTGGTTCTATCCGCTTTGCGACAAGCTGACGCCTCAAGGCTCACTCTACATGTGTGGCGACTGGCGTTGCAGTTCTTCTATGCAACGGGTCATTGAGGAGCGTCTCACCATTCTCAACCGCATCACTTGGCAACGCGAGAAGGGGAGGGGAGCAAGCAGCAACTGGAAAAACAGCATGGAGGACATCTGGTTTGCCGTGAAGAACCCCAAAGACTATTACTTCAATCTGGAAGAAGTGAAGATGCGACGATTGGTAAGAGCACCCTATCGGGAAGACGGACAGCCCAAAGACTGGAAAGAAACCAAGGAAGGGAAATACCGTGACACTTGCCCCAGCAACTTCTGGGATGACATCTCTGTGCCTTTCTGGTCTATGCCCGAAAACACGGAGCATCCTACCCAAAAGCCTGAGAAACTCATCGCCAAACTGATTCTTGCCTCCTCCCGAGAGGGCGAAATGGTGTTTGACCCCTTCCTCGGCAGTGGCACTACGGCTGTTGTGGCAAAGAAACTGGGTCGTCAGTATTGTGGCATTGAACAAAACCCCGAGTATTGCCTGCTTGCAGCCAAGCGTCTCCTTCTGGCCGACAGAGACCAGCGCATTCAAGGCTTCTCTGATGGAGTCTTTTGGGAACGCAACAGCGGGCATTAGAGAAAGAGCCTGATGAGAAGTGTCATCCTTGTGTCCCTCGCCAAAGAAAAAGGTGGCGGAATTATCTGGGACTCGTCTCGAAGGCATCTCGAAGGCATCTCGAAGGCTCACAGAAGCATGGGGAGAGGATGTTTGATTGTATGATGATTGAAGCCGTCTGCCTTATGAACATTTTTCATGCTCTCCTTGTCATTTCAAGCCTATTCCTTCTTCACCATCAAAGCCGCATTCGTGTGTGCCACCTTATAGATTTTCTGCCAAATGGTCAAGAAAGTCACAAGTGTGATGACCGCAATACTAGTCAGGTATGGAATGGAGAAGTAATAGAGTATGTTGAGTGACTCTTCACCATCTGGGAATCCCCCTGAGATGGAGATGCCCAAGAAGAGAGCCAGTGCAAATACGGCTGTGATGACGAATGCAATAATCAGCGTACGAACATAATATTTACTGAAAAGCATCACAATATCTTTGGTCTTAGCTCCATGCACCTTGCGGATAGCCACTTCTTTCTGTCTGCCACGAGTCTCGAGAGACACCGATGAATAGACACTCAGGATGATGCTGCACAAGCTGACGAAAACGAGCAGCAGACAGAGTTGATGAACCATACGAACAATCTGCAAAGTTTTGAAGAAAACCTCAAAAGCAGAAAAGACGGGCAATGAGGCATTTGTGGGTAAATAGGGGTGAGCCTTTCTGATCATATCCCTTACATCCTCCAAGGCATCCGAATACCTTCCTTCCTTTGGGAAGATAAGCACATCTTTCGGACCATATTCATATGCACCTTCCATCGCAATTAGATTCTTCACATAGCCCAAGTCCATACGAGGATATACCATATAACTATTAATAGGGTTTATGCCACCATCACGACGCGTGTCAATGAGAGGTAGATAACCCAATTTCACACATCGGTCATTACCCGCATACATCATCTTGGAGTCATCATATTTCACGCCTAATAGTTTTGCCACAGCTTCAGCCTCCTTCATCTTGGCACACACAGGTATCGTATAGTTCTCCGCACTCCATTTGTTCAAGGTATTGACATCTTTCGTCATCTCTTCTTTCACATTCATGTTCAGCCGTTTGAGCGTGCCAGCATCCAACGTGCACGTTGAGCCCACCATCTCCACCTCCTCTGTATCAGCAGAATCTAACTCGTTCGCTACAGGTCTGGGGTATGATAAATAAAAGATGCGTCCCACATATTCCACAGAAGGAATCTTGTCCAAATCAGGAGTGTCCAGTGCTTGCATGCATATCAGACGTTTGTAGAAGTTTGGCTCATTGACTGTCTCAAAATTCTGCATATTATGCTGAATGACCCAGAAAGCCGCCACAATGCAGAAAAAGAGAATGGTGGCCACAAAATACTGAATCACCTGCATGGTTGAGTTCCAGAGAGTGCGAGGGGAGTAACTGCGTCCAGCCACCATGCCAACTGGCATTTTCACCACCTTGCGCACAGACCAACAAGCGATGATGAGCGACACAAAGAAAGTGGCCAACGTGATCCATGCTTCCACGCCCAATATCTCCTTGACATCAAAACTGTACATCTCTACAATATCTATTCCCACAAACACCAATCTCGGTATAGCATATTCAGTAATGCCCATTGTTAAGAGGATGGAACAGATTCCCACCAGTATAAAAACGAGTAGCAACTCACAAGCCAAGAGCATGAAGAGGTGGACAGATTTCGCACCATTGCATCTGCGGAGTGCCATCTCACGACTTCGCAAGTTGAAGAGTTGAATCTGCATCTTCAGATAGCCCGACAAACCAATGAGCAACACACTTGCACCCAAGAAGATGATCAGAAACATTAGAATATCCAGAATCGCTCTTGGAAAGGGAATGCCTCCCGTCACCACATGCATCTTATATTGTGGCATCCTTTTGGCAACCTCTATCTTGAAATCTTCCATGCTGCATCCCTCCTTCAACGATACTCTAATTTCTTCAGCCCTCACTGCAAACCACACAACAGCATCATTCCCTTCTACATCATAACATTTCATCTTCATTTCTTCATCATCTCCAAGCACCACGAACACACCATCCTCCCTCTTTGAGGCAGCCTTCGACTCAAAGACATCAGCGATACGTTTATAGGTAATAAAAGTTGAAATCTCATACCCTACAGGATTGGTGTCTTTATCAAGGAATTTGTTACGAGTCTGACTTGAAATGATGATAGTTCCTGGCTTCACCATTCCAATTTCCTCTCCTGTAAGGGCAGAGCGGTAATGATGTACCTTGAAATAGTTAGGACTGACACTTTTGTATCTGACCTCCTGCAAGGCATGACTTTTTCCTTCCAAGTCCTTTACCTCCAAATTTTGATATGATGTGAAGCCCCTCCACACCAATTCATCCACGGTCTTGCACTGTTGCAGCTTCCTGAGCACATCTGTGGAGAGTCTGCGCATATTCCACACGCTGTCCCCCATCTGCTCCATCATCTGGTCGTAGTCCAGTTCACATTCATAGAATTCAACCCGCAGGGAATTTTTATCCCATTCTGTATAAATAATATTTTGCCAAAGCATACCTGCTATCCAGATAACGATAGCAAAGAGTAATGTGCCCACAGAGAGGCTCACCACAGAAATGAGGTTTTGAGTTTTATACTTTAGGATGTTGCGCCATCCTGCCATCAGGTGGTGTTTGATTAATAGTGTCATAGATAATAGAAGTATATTTAGATTTTTTTGAAAGCAACTATTGCCGAATCACATGAATTGCATCAGTGAGATTGAATACCAGCATGTTTCTGGTGTCTCTCACCTGCCTATGCGCTTCCGCACATGAACAGCATTGCTAAAGCATAAGTATTTCTTTTCATTGTCGTTCGATTTTTATTGACAATGCAAAATTAATGTTTCGTGCAAGAATAACAAAGGTTTTTTTCTGCCTCCAATGCAGATTGTATGAAAATCATACACTTTTCTGTATGATTTTCATACACTTTTGGGAAAGAGATACCTGAAAAGGGACAAAAAGCAGCAACTTCCACAGAAAAGAGATGCTGTGGAAGTTGTGAAATCAAAGAAATTGCCAATGCAATCATGAATTAAAATGTAGGTTTGCAACCATTTGTTCCTGTTCCGCTGTCCAAGGTTCAGAACTCATCTCACTTGCTATCTGATTAAGTTCAAGGCATTGCTGATGCGTAAAGAGGCGTTTTCCCATGTGATGTGATAAGGTCAGGGGGCTAATATCAAGAGAAAAGACCATCAGCATATGCATCAAAAACTCGTCAGGTGATTTGTATATAGAAGGAAAGCCTTTCTCTAAAATTACAATAAGAGGGTGTCTGGCATCTAATGCTGAACGAGTAATCTCTTTCTCTCCTACATCATCCCCTTTGCCTTCAACCAACTCAAGAATTGGTTGCTCCAAGTCTCTGTGGTGGTTTTTCCTGTGGCAGACATAAGGGTGTAAGGACCTTGACCATCACCGTAGATATGCATCTCAGCATTACCTCCCGCCTTTTTCCATTCCATGAAAAGTGCCACCAGCCCTGCAGCCACATTGGGGTGGTCAGCACGAGTCATGATGAGAAGTGGAGGAACTGGCTGTGGCACTGTGACAGGCATGAGCGAGGGACCAAAATTGGTGGCAAGAAAGGAGGGGCGTTCTTCTGCATCTGCAGACATGGTGGCTGCTATAGCCACACCTCCTCCAGCAGAGAAACCCAGATAGCCAATCTTGTCAGAATGAAGACCCCACTCTTGAGCATGCCGGCGCACTAAGCGTATGGCTGAACGAGCATCGGCGGCTGCTAAGTGTAGGATAGAATCTCCATAGGCATCATGCAGAGGGTTGGCATCTGCCTGTGGAAAACGATCTGGATGGGTGACATCAACCGTTGGAGGCATCTGTCCTCCACCACCTTGTCTCTGTCCCTTGACCAGATGATAACGAAGACCTATGGCAGCTATGCCTTGTGCGTTGAGAAACTTCGCCATCTCCTTCACATCACTGTCCCAAGAGAGCCAGCGCATCGCACCTCCTGGACAAAGGATGACAGCACATCCTGTAGCTACATCCCTGTTAGGAAGAAACACCTCTATATTTGCTGGGTTATCGGCAGAACTGCCAGAGAGTTCAAAAGTTTGTTGTGCAGAAGCCTTGATGGCTAAAGTCATCAACATCAAGCCAAATGTGAGAAAACGTTTCATGCTGTTTAGGTTTTGATTGTTACATTCTTCTTAACCACATATGAAAGAATCGATCATATACGATAAAACTATTGTCAAGACAAGAATATACCAACTGTTGTTCCACCAGTGTCTTCAGTGTAGCCTTTAGACTTGATGGAGTAGAAAGACGATATTTTCTGATAAAATCTTTTCCATAAGGTTGATAGACCCTTCCTTCCATGGCTATAGCATGGAGCAGGCTCACTTGATTCTGTGACAAGTGATGACATAGATATTTGAAAGAAGAATCTTGTTCTTGAAGAGCCAAATCTACTATTCGATTGACACAAGCCTTGTCTATTAACTTGTCATCGCTGAAATACAACAGACTCAACAGTTTCTGTACAAACCATGTCTGCCCGTCCACTTGATCATACAGATAATCAAAAGCCTCTCGCGTCAATGTTCTATCCTTAGCAAGAAAGAATCTGTTGGCAAACTGGCCATATACCTCTTTATCTATTTCATGAATCTCCACCGTGCTAGTGCTCCGATAGAAAGGACGCTCAGGAGACATGAACATCTCACTCATGAGATGTTGTTCACTTCCAGCAAAGATGAAGCAGACATTCTGGAGAAATTGAACCTTAGAACGAAGAAAAGCCTCTGTATTTTTGTCATCATATGAAAGAATCTGTTGAAACTCATCAATTGCCACATAACAACGTTTACCAGAACTCTCCAAATAATCCAAAATGGATTCTAAACTCTGCTGTGCCATAGAAGACTCCACACTCAAAGAGAACTCCGGAGAGCCAGAGTAAGGGTCGATGGAAATGACAGGACGAAGTGACTGAAAGATCGTTAAGGCCTTTTTCAGCACTTTCTCACCTTCTGATTCTAACTTTCCCAACACTTCTTTGGCGAACAGTTGAACAAACTGCTCCAAGTTCTTAGTAGGATATATATCCATATAAAAGCAAAAGACCGATGGATCATGTTGTTTCATCTGATAAAAGACATGCTTGATCAACGCAGACTTTCCAAGCCTACGAGGAGAGATCAAAGTGACGTTGTTACCGCCTTGAAGATTCTGAATTATCTGCTTACTTTCAGCATTCCTATCACAGAAATAATCTGGACTTTGATAGCCAATCGTCAAAAAGGGGTTGTTTAGTTCTTTCATAATCAGTCTTTTATGATATTACGTCAGTAGCATTACGTTACGAACGTAATGCAAAGTAAGAAATATTTATTCATTCAAACAAATATTTTGCAAACAAAACGACATTTCAAGCGAAATTCTCCCATTTCTATCATCTTTATAAAGACAGAGAACATATTTTATGAATCATTCTCCTATATGATAGTTGTTTCAATATGTACGATTGAAGAACACACAAGAATACAGCAAGAGACTCCTTGGTCAGCAGAAGCAAAGAGCCTTCCTCCATTCCATGAAAAGTGCCACGAAACCTATAGCCACATTGGGGTGGTCGGCACGAGTCATGATGAGGAGTGGAGGTGCTTGTGTGGGCACTGTGACAGGCATGAGCGAAGGACTAAAATTGGTGGCAAGGAAGGAGGGGCGTTCTTCTGTATCTGTCGCCATCTCCTTCACTTCGCTATCCCAAGAGAGCCAGTGCATCGCACCTTCTGGACAAAGGATGGCAGCGCATCCTGTAGCCGCATCCCTGTTAGGAAGAAACACCTCTATATTTGCTGGATTGTCGGCAGAACTGCCAGAGAGCTCAAAAGTTTGTTGTGCAGAAGCCTTGATGGCTAAAGTCATCAACATCAAGCTAAATGTGAGAAAACGTTTCATGTAAATAGATTTTTGATTGTGGGCTCAAAGATCCAAAATGCTGTGCAAACAAGTGGCAGAAACATAGAGGAATTGATGAAACAAAGGTTTATGTGATCAGACAAAAGGCTTCCCTGCTCAATAGAGGAACAGAGAAGCCTTTGCACTTAACGTGAGTTGGAACTCAGAAGATGAAACGACTGAAACGGATGATTAGCATATCTTTGCAATCATGTTTCTTCGGCGCACCCGACAAACCCTGTGGGGAAGATGTACGGATGCTACCCCAAAACTGTCGACAAACGATACATGAAGAAAGGGATGTCTCTGACTCCTTTCACTTGTGCTCGGAAGCATTTGATCTTT